>NZ_JBYIVZ010000032.1:0-121913 GCF_057710365.1 Streptomyces sp. bgisy027 | reverse complement strand
TAGGCCGCCCTGGGGCGCGCCGCGCGCGGGCGCGGGGCGGGCTCCTCCACTTCCTCGGGCGGGAAAGGCTCGTCCACCCCGAAGTCCGGGGCCTGGAAGGGGTTCGTCGCCGGAGGCGGCGATGCCGCGGCGGCACGGTGGGGCTGCCCCTCCAGTGCGGAGAACAGCGAAGTCGGTTCGATGAGAGATCTCTCTTTCGTTACGGGCCCCTGAAGGGGCCCGGCGTGCCGTGACCGGGCACGGCGGTCCTACAGCTTGGTCATCTTGGCGTACGGGCTGAGCATCCGCCGCTGCGCCGAGCCGAAATCCACGAGAGCCGCGATTCCGTCCTCGATGCCGATCACGCGGCCGAGGCCGTACACGTCATGTGTGACCTGATCGCCCACCGCGAAGTGCTTGGGAGCCGGTGTGACCGGGGCCTTGAAGGGGCTCGTGGGAAGGTGACGCTTCGGTGCCGCAGGCTTTGTCATGGCTCAGTATGAGCCCAGGTTCGGCCCAGTTGCTGTGGCTGTCGGCACAGATCATCAGGTAACAACCAGGTCACGCCACTGACCTGGGATTTTGTGACCAGGTAGCGTTGGTATACAAGGTGTATACGACCACTGGGGGCTGCGATGACGTCCGGTCGCGAGAAGGCGTACGCCTATCTCAAGGACACGGTGCTGACGGATCCCGGGATGCAGGGTGCCTTCCTGTCGGAACAGGAGCTCGCGGACCGTATCGGAGTCTCCCGCACTCCCGTCCGCGAGGCGCTGCTCCAGCTCGCCGCCGAGGACCTGGTCGAGCTGGTGCCCAAGAGGGGTGCCCGTGTGTCCCCGCTGACGGGACGCGAGATCCGCGAGCTCATGGAGCTGCGGGGCATCGTGGAGCGGTACGCCGCCCAGCGGCTCGTCGCCGAAGGCGGAGCGCCGGTGGCGGAGCTGCGGTCGCTGCTGGAGCGCCAGCGCGAACTCACCGGCGCCGACCAGGCGCGGGAGTTCACCGCCGTGGACCACCGCTTCCACACCGTCCTGGTGTCCGCCGTCGGCAACGCCCTTCTCGACCGGCACTACGAGGGCCTGCGCAGCCGCCAGGTCCGTGCCGGAGTGGTCGCTCTCTTCAATCAGCAGGGATGCCGGCAAGCGGTGCTGCAGGAGCACCAGGCCATCCTGGACGCCCTGGAGGCCGGTGACGCGCAGGCCGCGTGGGCCGCCATCGACCACCACCTGGAGTCGACGCTCAAGGTGCTGCTCGCGGGCTAGGTGTATTGACCCGATGTGTATTGACCCGATGTGTATTGACCCGCAGCGTCGACCGGTTCGGCGACGGCTGGCGCGTGGAGCGGCCATCGGCTGAGGCGGGGGCGGGCGGGGAGGTACGCCACCAGGCGGCCCCGGCCGTTCGGCCCGGTCGTTTCCGTGAAGAAACCGTGGACTCGAACGGAGGCAGGGCGGCGGGCGGTTGCAGAGCGGCACACACGTGAGGGATGTTTGCCCGATGACAACCTTTCGTCGTGTGAAGTGGAGGGCCCGGGCGCAGGGCTCCGGTTCATGACTTCACCGGATGGCTCCCGTGCCGGCGCCACAAGCGTGGTGACTGCAGCCACTGCCCCGTACCCGGTGGTGGTCGTGGATCCGGCTGGGCGCGTGGTGGAACTCAATGCGGCGGCCTCCGCGCTTCTGCCCGACGCCCGCACCGAGCAGCCCCTGCCGTCCCCCGGGTGGCTCGCCGCCGTGCACCGTGCTCCTGACGCCACGACGGTCACCGGCATGGTGGGCGGCCGCTCCTTCTCCGCGCACCCGTCCGTGCTTCCTGGCGGCGGCACGGCGTGGTGGCTGGTGGAGGAGACCGCCTACCGTTCGGCCGCGGAAGAGCTGAAGGCCGAACGGGAGCGTGCGAGGTTCCTCACCGAAGCCTCCACGGCTCTGCTCGCGTCGCTGAACCTGGACCGGTGCATGGAGATCACCGCGCGTCTGGCCGCCGAGCATCTGGCCGATGCCGCCCTGGTCATCTCCCCCACCAGGGCCGGGAAGCTGCCCGCGGTCAGCTGTGACCACGAGGGCCGCATCACGCGGATCACGCTCCCCACCCGGGCCGAGACGGTGCCAGGACTGGCCGAGGCGCTGCGCGGCTTCCCTCCGGTGCCCTCACGGTGGATCGACCCCGGCTCGGCGTCCGACTGGCTGATCCCCGAAGGGTTCGGCGAGGCCGGTTCGCTGGTGATCACGCCGCTGCCGGGTCACGGAGTCGCGGCCGGCGCGCTGGTGCTGCTGCGCCGGGAGCGGCAGCGGCGCTTCAGCGAGTCGGAGGAGGCCTTCGCCGGACTCTTCGCCGCCCGGGCGGGCGCGGCGATGTCGGCCGCATGGCTCTACGCCGAGCAGAACACCATCACCGACATCCTGATGCGGGACCTCCTGCCGCCCTCACTGCGCCAGGTCGAGGGGGTGGAGTTCGCCGGCGGCTACCGGGCCAGTGTCGACACAGACCGCATCGGCGGGGACTTCTACGACGTCCACCCGCCGAGCGAGGACTGCCCCGAGACCCTCGCCGTCCTGGGCGACGTGGCCGGCAAGGGCCTGGAGGCCGCCGTGATCACGGGCAAGATCCGCAACACCGTGCAGGCCCTGCTGCCGATGGCCGACGACCACGCCAGGCTGCTGCGGTTGCTGAACAACGCCCTGCTGGGCAGCGGCAGCATCCGCTTCGCCACGCTCGTGCTCGCCTCCACCCACCGGGAGGACCGTGACGTGGTGCTGCGGGTCACCGCCGCCGGCCACCCCCCACCGCTGATCGTGCGCCGGGACGGCACCGTGGAGGAGGCCGACACCGCCGGCACCCTGATCGGTGCGCTGCCGGCGATCGAGTCCCGTTCCGCCGAGGTCCGGCTCGCGCCGGGGGAGACCTGCCTGCTGTACACCGACGGCGTCACCGAGGCCAGGGGAGGGCCGCTGGGGGACGCCATGTTCGGGGAGCGGCGCCTCAAGCGGGCGCTCGCCGAGTGCGCCGGCATGCCTGCCGAGGCCGTCGTCGAACGGATCCAGATGCTGGCCGACGCATGGATCGGCGACGGCCGGCACGACGACATCGCCGTCCTCGCCATCACCGCACCCCACGGTGGTGCGCACCTGAGTGCTGTGGACGGGGCGACTGCGGGCGGACGTACCGCATGACGACCACCTCCGCCCCGGACCCCGACGAGGAGCCTGCTCGGCACCACATCGGCTCCCGGCTCGCCTCCCCCCGGTGCGACGAGCGGGCCGTGGCCTGGGCCGACAAGCTCTGGACCAGCGTCCGGGCGGCGGACGAGCACAGCGCCCTCGACGTCGTCGGCAACGCCCTGGCGGCCGGACTGGACGCGGAGACGGTGTTGCTGGACGTCGTCGGCGCGGTCCAGCACAGGGTGGGCGTCGAGTGGGCCGCCAACCGTATGAGCGTCGTCGAGGAGCATGCCGCCACCGCCATCAACGACCGCGTCATCGCCGCCCTGTCCGCCGACCGCCCCGCCACCTTCCTCGGCCGGGTGACGGTCGCCTGCGTGGACAAGGAATGGCACGCGCTGCCCGCTCGCCTGCTGGCCGAGACGCTGCGGCTGCGCGGCTGGCAGGTCGGCTACCTCGGCGCGCAGGTGCCCACCGCGCACTTGATCGGCCATGTCCACCGCACCGGGGCGGACACGGTGTGCCTGTCCGCCGCCCTGTCCACCCGCCTGCCGATGGCGCACGCCGCGATCACCGCCGTCCAGGCGGTCGGCACACCGGTCATGGTCGGCGGCCTCGCCTTCGGTGCCGACGGCCGTTGGGCCCGGCGACTGGGTGCCGACGCCTGGGCGCCCGAAGCCCGCGCCGCCGCCGACCGACTCGCGGCCGGCCCGTTGCCCCGGCCGCGGGCAGCCCACCAGGCCGTCGACGACCTGCCGCATCTGTCCGACCAGGAATTCACTCTGGTCACCCGGAGCTCCCGCACCCTGGTCCGCGAGACCCTCCAGGGCCTGGAACGGCGCTTCCCCGCCATGCGCGGCTATGACGACGATCAGCGTGAACGCACCGCCGAGGACCTCGCCCACATCGTGGAGTTCCTGGCCGCGGCTCTGTACGTGGACGACGAGGACCTCTTCACCCACTTCCTCACCTGGACCGGCGAGATCCTGGCCGCCCGCGGTGTCCCGGCCCGCTCCTTGCCGCCGGCTCTGGACCTGCTGGAGGAACAACTCCGCGACTTCCCCCGCGCCTGCCGCATCATCGCCGCCGCACGCAACACGCTCGCCTGACCCCCGAGGCCCCGGAGCGTGTGCGGCGGGGAACGGGGTAAACGCGGATCTGCCCGCGAGCAGTTCCGCCAGGGGCGCGTCCAGCGCCAGGGGCGCGTCCCACGCCTGCCGCAGCGGTCCGGCCATACGGAACTCACCCGCGCCGTCCGGCCAGACCAGAGCGTGGTCGGCCAACGTCTCCAGTACGGCGTCCAGTTCGCGGGTGCCTTCGTCGTCCACCGCTCCAAGTCCACGAGCCCGAACCGGGCTCTACGAGGAAGGTAATGGGCACCTCGTCAGACCAGGGAGCGTTGCAGTGGGGCCGGAGCCCGGCGGCGGGTTCGAGGACGGCGCATCCCCCGTGATCCGCGGTGCCGCAGATGACCAGAACTGAGACCGGATCTGAGACCGGATCTGAGACCAGAACTGAGACCAGGGCGCGGGGTCATACCTTCTTGACGACGATGGTGTCCGGGAGGAGCTTCTCCAAGTCGTCTACGTCCGAGGTGAAGACTGTGACCTGCCCTTTCACGAGTACCAGTGCGCCTTCTGCGGGCACGACGGCAGGATCGGCGCACGTGCCCTGTGCGAGGCTTGGCTGTGCACCATTGAGGACCTGCTTGCTCCGCTCGAACAGCGTCACTGGTCCGACTCCCTGGCCCTGGACGACGAGGCACTGGACCCTGTCTGGGGCTATCTATTGCAGCGTCCTGACAACCCCAGCTGAAGCAGCTGATCATCTCCGTGGTGGCTGCCGTTCCGGTCTCGGTGCGCGCCTTCATTCCTGGCTGTAGAGCGCAGCCAGGTCGATGAGACGGACATCAGTGTCGGCTTCCGCTGCTGCATGGGCTTTGTCGTTGAATCCTGCTCCGCTGAAACAGATCAGCCGAGTGTCGGTGGTGTCATAACGTCCGGCCTGGCCGACAAGGCTGCGGATATGCCGGAGGCGGTCGATGTGGGCCATGCCCATGGTGTCGTTCCACTTGGCCTCTCCGATGGCCAGGAGTGGAGGTTTGCCGGCGTCGGCGATGCCGATCACCGCCACGTCGACCTCATGGCCGATGCGGGCCTTGGAGTCGTGGACCACGCCATGTCCCACGCGGGCGGGCAGACCGCCCAGCAGGTCGGGATCGACGTGATGGAGAGCCCAGTCGCGGCAGACCTGTTCGAAATGGGGCCCCAGGACATTGCTTACGAAGCGTCGGCGGCTGGCTTGCCAGACCCGTGTCGCACTGCCCGGGCGTTCGAGCTGGTCCCATACCGGGCGCATGATCGCGTGGTAGAAGCCGATCAGCGGTTCGGCGATGCGATACGTGGGCCGGTTGTCGCGGAATGCGTCCGCGTCGCGGTGGAGCAGCCCCGCGTCTTCCAGAACGTTGATGGGGTGCGCGATGTCGGTGGCTTTGCGTTCCAGATAGCCGGCCATGCCGCCTCGGGTGGCGTTGCCGTCGGCGACGGCGGCCAGGACGGACAGGTACAGGGCGGTGTCGCGAAGGTCGGGCTCTTCGGCCAACAGGTAGCGGGCCTCGCGGAATAGGGGGGTCTCGGGATTGAGGACGGTGCGGACAACCCAGTCGTCGAAGTCGTCCGGTCCATCGGGAGTGTCGCCGCGCGCGAACTCGCGCCGATAGGCGGGCGTGCCGCCGACGATCGCGTTGACCTTCATGGCCAGATGGGGGTCGGTGATGTCCCAGAAGTCCGCGGCGAGGCGGTGGTCGAGGGGGCGGACGACCAGCTCCAGGCCCGCCCGCCCACGCAGCGGGGCGTTGCCCGACAGTAGTCGGCCCATGAAGGACAGTGCCGAGCCGCACAGCAGCAGCCGAGTGCGCGAGCGGGTGCGCTGATCACGCAGGGGTCGCAGAGCCTCCTGGATGATTGAGGGCAGTTCCGGATTGGCCTTGGCCAGGTACGGAAACTCGTCGATCACCACGGGGACGGGGCGTTCGGAGCCGATGGCGAGAAGAGCGTCGACCGCCTCGGACCAGTTGGCGAAGTGGAACGGGCTGGCGGGCCGGACGTGATCGGTCAGCGCGGTGCTGATCCTCCGCAGCGACTCGGCGTCCGTAGCTTCGGTCGCACCGAAATAGAAGCCTCCGGCGGCGCGGCACGCCGCGTCCAGCAGGAAGGTCTTGCCTTGGCGGCGACGCCCGGAGACCACGCCGAGAGTCGCGCCCGGCTGTGGGTCGGTGATGAACCGCCTCAGCGCCGACCACTCGTAGTCCCGGTCGAACATCCCGGCAGGCTTGTCCATGCCTCACCCCAGATATAGAAGTACGCCTCCATAAAACATACCCCTATATGTGAGTAGGCGGTGCGTACCTGCGCGGATGCCGCTCGGTAATCGCCATGCCGCATCCGCGAGTGCCCCGAGAGTGGGGTCAAAGCTCGCGGGAGCGGCGAGCCGCATATGAGAGATGAATGCCTTGAATGTCGGAAGTAAACGAGACCAAAACTGAGACCAACGCACAACAAGGAGTCGGACCGCGCACTGCGGTCCGACTCCTTGTTTCGCCTGTTCAGGCAGCTGCGGAGGATACGAGATTCGAACTCGTGAGGGGTTGCCCCCAACACGCTTTCCAAATGTTCGTCTGGGGGTTCGGGGAGGGGCGGGGGCGTTCTGACCTGGGACGGAGCCGAGAGTCGGACGGTTGATGGACGGTTCTGGACGGGGGTGAATGAGACCAGAACTGAGACCGGAGTGCCGGGTCACACCTTCTTGACGACGATCGACTCCGGAACCAGCTTCTCCAGGTCGTCCACGTCCGAGGTGAAGACGGTGACCTGCCCCTTCTGCTGGCGCGCGATGACGGCGAGCACCGCGTCGATCGCGTACTTGTGGCCATGCAGCTTGGCATCTGCCAGCAAACGGCGGGCCTGGCGGGCCTCGTCCTTTCCGATATCGGCGACTCTGAGCCGCGAGAGCACCCAGTCCCAGCGTTGCTCGGTGGTTCTGCCGTCGTACGCCTCGATCAGTGTCATCGGAGATGTCACGACCTCGGCTTCACCTCCGGCCGCGAGGTCGAGCCATGCGATCATCTTCCGGTCGCCGCGCACGGCCAGGGACAAGGCTTCGCAGTCGAGTACGAAGACGCGCAGTGGTCGCTGCCCCGGCTCACCGGCCCGCTTCGTCACGCGGCCTCGCCCGCGCCATGGGTTCCAGCGGCGCGACGGCGCTCGTGCTCGGCGTCGAGCTCCTCCAACTCCTCGAACGCTGCCGTGCGCTCCTCCTCGGTGAGGGAGCCGTGTTCCTCCTGCAGCCAGTCGGACAGCTCCCGCAGCCGGTCCCGGTCGCGCTTGAAGCGCAGCGCCTCGGTGACGTACGCCGACAGGCCCCGCTCCGCCGCCTCCGCGCGGATCTCGTCCAGGAGATCCTCGGGAATCGTCACCGTTACCTTCTTCGTCGCCATACAAGAGACCATACTCTTGGTATCGCGCTCCTTACCAGTGCATTCATGTGACCGCCGGATCGGCGATCAGACGGTCGTGGCGGGGGCTGCCGTGGAAGACCTGGCTGGTGTGCCAGGAGCGGTGGGCGGCGGCGATGGGGCGGACGCCCGGCTGGGGACCTATGAGCGGACGGCCGGCGAGCGTGATGACGTGCTCGCGGGCGGCGGTACTGCGGCCGACGAAGCTCTGCGAGACCAGGATGCGGTGGCCGTCGCCGATGCCGAGAACGCCCTTGTCGAGGAGCTTGTGGTGCAGCGAGCACAGGCACAGCCCGTTGTCGATGTCGTCCGGTCCGTCGAACGCCCACCAGCGCACATGGGCGGCCTCCAGCCCGACCGGCACCGCGCCGATCCTGCCGTCGTACCCGCAGAAGGCGCACTGGTACTCGTACGCGGTCAGGACCATCTCCCGCATCCGCCGGTCCCGCTGCCTGCGCGCGGCCGAGAGCCGTCCGGTCTCGGCCTCCTCCAGCTCCAGGCCGACGGCTTCGCACAGCTCGCCGTGGAGGGAGGGCGGGAAGTTCAGATCGAGCAGCACCCGCGTCAGTCGGCCGAGCAGGGACGGCTCCCGCCGCAGCGCTGCCCGCAGCTGAGGCGTCAGCCGCCCGGCGGCCCCGGTCGCCCGCAGCTCCCTGACCCCGGTCCCGGGGCTGCCCGTCCCGCGCTCGGTGCGCACCTCCCACACTCCGTCACTCACCAGGTGATGGAAGGGATAAGCGGGCGTCGTCCGGTTGCCGGGCCCGTACTCGGCGAGCAGCCGCCGCAGGTCCTGCTCCACCGCGCTGTACCGCAGCTCGCCGTCGGCGTCCTGCTGGAACCGGCTGAGCGCGTACAGGAACAGCAACGGCTTGTGCGGAGCCCGCACCCCACTCCTCGTCCACTGCCTCAGCTGCGCGGTGCGCTCGACCCAGTCCATGACCGGCGATCGTAGTGGCGGCTCGTCGAACAGTGACCCGTGCACGGGGTGGGCCAGTGGGCCAAGTCGAGGGCTACGCGGGCATGACGCCGAGGACGCGGGGAGAGGGTGAAGACCCGTTCGTCCTCGCGCAGATGGCATCAGGCGTACAGATGGGGCGGGTCGAGATCGAGCTCGCTGAGGGTACGTACGGTCCGGTTGCCCGAGGCGGCGACGTACTCGACCGTGATGGCCATGCCGGCGTCGACGGCGTGGGCGAGCTGGCGGACATCGCTGTACGTCAGGTTCTTCGCGTACCCGGCGATGATCTCCTCGGTGTCCGTGCCATACGGGACCCCGGTGCCGAACGGGTCGGGATCCGGAAGTGTCGGCGGGGCGTCGCACAGCCTGGCGGCCAGGGCGCTCAGGCCGACGTCCACCGGGGTCTGCGTCGGCACAGACCGCCGTCGTTGGCCTGGGAGTGGGGTCGGAGCCGGGGCGGAGGCACGTCGGCTCCGGGGCTTCTCGACGCGTACGGTTCCGTCGGCCTTCTCGGCGACGGGCGCGTAGCCTGCGGCCCGGAGCGCGGCGAGGGCCTTGTCGAGCGGAGTCCGGCAGACCAGCACGGTCGGCACCAGCTGCCGCAGCCCGAGCACGGCGAGCCCCCGGTGGGCGGCGAGTTCGGCGAGGAGGGCGGGTTCCTCGCCGTGGATCACGCAGGCCGCGGGGGCGATGCGCATACGGCCGTGAGCGCGCGCGGTGTCGTGGATCAGATACGACAGCGGCTGGGGGAGGGCGCCGACGGCGACGTCGGCCAGATCGGCGGTGATGGCGTCGGGTGTACGGCCGGTGTCCAGGGCGCTGCGGATGGTGCCCGGGCTGAACCGCCACACGGATGCCGTGCCGACGGCTTCCCGGTCTGCGACGGCGTCCAGCAGGGCGGCCAGGCGGGCTGACGGTGTGCCCGTGACGACGGCGGTGAGGTCCGCGCCGAAGCGGGCCGTGCTGGTGGCCGTCGGCAGCAGCCGCCGACTGGCCGCGGCCAGTGCTTCGCCGTCATCGGCCTGCAAGGCGGCACCGATGCGGGAGAGGGAGCCGCGGGCAATCACACCGAGCAGTTCTGCTTCGCGGACCACGGAGGCGAAGGGCGTGGCGTCCTGGGGGAGTTGATCGGCGAGCGGACGGTGCCAGGCGACGAGCGGCCCCAGTTCCACGGGGCTCCGCACCCCTTGGTCCGCCGGGAGCGCCACCACCGCGGCGAGAAGCCCGCCCCGGGCCTGCAAACAGCCGCCACAGGGTGGTGTTCCGGCGAGTGCGGGCAGCGCCTTGCCGTCCTCGTCGCGGGCCTGGGTCGCGGTCAGCGGCAGCGTCCGCCACGCCTGGAGAAGGGTGGTGAGCTGTTCCGCCGGTTCCCGCTCCGCCCAGGCGTCGTAGCCTTCCGTCGCCGCGACCCGGTCACCGTCCCGGGCCAGCAGCCCGGCGTCGTACGCCGTCTCCAGGACGAGGCGTACGACGATGGCGTCGCACTGTGCGGCCTTGCCGATCCGGGACAGCTCACGCGCCCCGACCCCGCCGGACTTCAGACGGGCCGGCGGAGACGCGGCGCACGCCGCCAGAACCGAGGCGGCGTGGACGGCGAACGCCGTGGCGGATGCCGCCGCCTCCCGATCCACCTCCGCCTCGGTGACGGACACCGTCTGCACGATGGGCGGGCACGGCTCGAACGGGGCGTGCCAGTCGGCCCCTCGCAGCGCGAGCGCCACCTCGGCCGGCATTTGTGCGGGCCCGTACCCGGAGTACCGGTCCTGGACCAGGAGTCCGCGCTCCAGCGCCCACCGTGCACCCGGTTCGGAGTCGGCCCGTGGGGCCCCGAGCGTGAGGAACTCTGTCTGTTCCTGCCGCTGTTCACCCTGGTGACGGGCTCGCCGCTCAAGCAGTTTCCGAGTGGCCACAGGCGCCGAAGCGACCACCGCGGCCACCCGCTCCGGATCACTGTGGTGTTCCAGCAGGGTGGCCAGCCGAGCCTTCTTGGTGGTGCCGGGAGCCGGGATGCCCAGGGCCACCAGCATGCGCCGCAGCTCCTCGGAGGTCGTTGCCGCCAGTAGCCGGGCGAGCGGCGCGTCCAGCCCCAGCGGCGAATCCCACGCCTGCCGCAACGGCGCCGCCATGTGGAGCAGCCCTTGGCCGTCCGGCCAGACAAGCGCGTGATCGGCCAGTGTCTCCAGGGCAGCGACCAGCCCGCGATCGGTCTCCGTTTCGGTCACGTCCAGCAGGTCGGCCAAAGCGGCACGTGGAACGGGCCCCAATGCTGCCAGCGCCTCAGCCACCTGCAGCTGTGGCAGCGCGAGCTCCGCCAGCACCGGTGCCACCGACGCCGGGCGCTGAAGGCGGTCCGCGAGTTCGCCGAACGATCGCGGCTCCGGCGGGGACACGGCATCCGGGCGAGTCGCCAGGACTCGCTCAAGTCGACCGACTTCCAGACCGCTCAGCCACGAGGCCAGAGTTGATCCGCTGGGCTTGCCGATGGGGCACCTCACCAAGACGACGCCGTTGCTCTTCGAACCGGAACCGGTCCTGCACACGCTCCAGAATGGCGCACGGCGAGGGACACCCGCGTCCTGCGGCGGCAGGAAGCCGCTCGTGAGTGAAGGCGTTGCCCTGTCGGGCGCCCCGTCAGCGGCAAAGCGAGGCGGTGAAAAGTGCCTTATGCCGGAAATAAATGAGACCGGAACTGAGACCAGAGCATGCCGAGAACCCCGGCCGCTGAGCGGTCCGGGGTTCTCGTTTCGCCTGTTCAGGCAGCTGCGGAGGATACGAGATTCGAACTCGTGAGGGGTTGCCCCCAACACGCTTTCCAACTGTGGTGGTGGGGTGGTGGGGGTCGTTCGGGGGCGTTCACCTGGGTTCATGGGCGGCTGATCCTGGGAGCGGCTTCTACCTTCGGCCCCGTCCGAACGGCCATGAACGGCGCTGAATGAGACGGAAAGTGAGACGGAGCGCGGAGCCAGGGTCGTTAGCATCTTCGCTGTTGAAGGGGGGGTCATGGCGTTGGTTCGCAAGGGATCGCGACGCATCGTTGTCGACGGCACGGTGTACCGCTGGCGGCTGCGAGGCAGGCCGACGTACTTCCAGGGTCTGGCCTGGTCGCCGTGC
Source organism: Streptomyces sp. bgisy027 (assembly GCF_057710365.1). Lineage (NCBI taxonomy): Bacteria > Bacillati > Actinomycetota > Actinomycetes > Kitasatosporales > Streptomycetaceae > Streptomyces > Streptomyces sp. bgisy027. Next base: position 110,194 of record NZ_JBYIVZ010000032.1, on the reverse strand, counting down.
ACGTTCGCGGTCGAGCATGCGGACACGCCAGGGACGATGCTCGTGGTCACGACCGACCAGCCGCATCCGAGCAACTGGATCGGTCGCGAGGCTGAGCCTGTATTGCCGTCCGGGGTTGCTGCGGCTGTTCGGCTTGCCCTGAGTGAGGGTTGGACTCCGACGGCTCTGGGCTCCGCGTTCCACCTCGACCAGTCCGCCGGCTTCACGCCTTCGTACTGAAGAGCCGGGGAATCGTTGGTACCTCAGCCGACGACAGTCCGCCACGACGGAGGGGACGCCGACCGACCACGCGCGCGTATGCCTCGCCGCATCCCCACCGACCTTGGCCACGCTGCTGGCGCCGTCGACCAGAGCAAGCCACGACGGCCGGTCGGTGACGATGGCGCCTCGGCCCTCACTTGGGAAGCTGCGGGCACTTGGGGGCGGTGGGGAGCTGACCTGGACGAATCGCTGGGCCGTAGCCTCGTCGGGCTCGGCTGCTTCACTGTGATTCCCCGTTGGTCTGGTGCGCTTGTGGTGCGCCTGCCGCCCCGCAAGACTCGGATGGTCGTCACTCAATTGCGGTAGCAGTCGCCTATAAGGGCTGTCTGCATGGAAGGGCGACAGCGTGGACACCGCGAACATGATCTTGGACTTCGTCGAATCACTGGTCTGGCCCGCTGTCGTCCTGCTCTCGCTGTTGCTCTACCGGAGGGACATTAGTGATGCGATCCGGCGCCTCAAGAGTCTTGCCACGCCGGCAGGGAATGCTGAGTTTGCCGAGGCAGCGGGAGCGCTCCTGGATGAAGCCGCGGCCATGACCAAGACAGTTGTCTCTGCGGGATCGAAGCGTGGTGTTCTGCGGCGGTTGGAGCACGCGGCAGACGTCCTCAAGGGGGGCAGGCTGCTCTGGGTTGACGATCACCCAGAGGGCAACGCATCACTGATCCAGCTCTTCCGTGCCGCAGGCATGGAAGTAGACACGGCCCTTTCGACAGCCGAAGCCCTCTCGCGTCTGCGCATGCGTTCGTACGACGTCATCCTGAGTGACATTGGCCGCCAGCAGGATCCAAGCGCCGGAATCAGCATGCTTCGGGATCTCGACGACCTAGGAATTGATACGCCGGTGGTGCTTTACACCTTGGGGTTCGACTATCAAAGGGGATTTCCTCGCAGGGCCTTCGCCGTGACGGAGGCTCCCGACGAAGTAGTTCATTACGTGATCGACCTGATAGAGAGAGCCAGAGTCAGCTGAGCCTGTTGCAGGGGCCGGTACGCCTGGCCCAGTCGTGGAGCAGGACCCGCCAGAACAATCTGCTTGGGAAGCTAAGGTCATCTAGCGCTTGCTATGGATCTGACCAGCCACGGAGCGCTGTCGGCGCCTGATGGGTCGTCGCCTGGTTCCCCGATGTTCCCCGTGAGTCCCCGCCCGATCTGGCACGAGTCTGGCACGCCCTCTTCGTCCCGGAGCACCTTGGGGAGGTGGAACTTTCGGCAGCCCATGCTTCTCATCCGGGCGAGAAATCCAGGCACATGTGCAATTCCGCGACCGGTGATTGCTGTGAGGGAGTCAACCACCCACCGCCACGGTCGCTCCGGAGCGGTGCACGGTCATGTTCACGCTTGGCAGCGGGGGTGAGCCCAGCCCGCAATGGTGGAGCGGTGTTTTGGGATGCTGGGTGTGATCAAAATACCGCCGCCCTGCCGCAGCCGAACTGAAACGGTCCCTGCACACTGCCTTACCTCCCGCGCCGAGAGGCTGTGGCAAAGGGGAGTAACCTCTGTGCACATTACATGCGAATTAGAGTCGCGAATAGTTTCTATGAAGCCCTCTTGAGGATGTCTGTAGCGGTTTTGGCTACCCACACTCACGATTACGTGAGTAGGTGACACGTGGTGCAATAGCGCCGCTGAATCTAGCCCTTGATTCGTATGTGTCAGAGCTCCATGATGAGGCCACCGTAGAACATCGGAATTGAGCGAGACGCCTTTGTCGACGAGTGCTTTCCAGACGCGACCGTCAGCATCGCCGGCCACGATAATTTTCGATCCATGCGCCTCTAGAAATACAACCGAGCTGGCCAAATTTCGATCACGATGCACGAGAGCTCTATGAAGAGTCTGCCGCGATGGTGCAGCAATAGTATAGGAGAGGTTGCCAATCTTCCCGACGGCTCCCTCCTCTGCATTACCCATTTCTAGGTGCCTATACCTGTCGTCGGCGAGACGCCGATGCACTGCCAGCGCGCGCGCCCCTCGGGTGCCGTCGAAGAAAGTGTCATAGTTGTATCTAAGTGAGCGTACTCCCAAGGTATCGACGATTTGGATGATACCGCCATAGTGGTCGGCGTCCCAATGACTGATGATTGCGGTGTCGAGCGAGATACCTCGACTCTCGACGGCATCTTCAACAACAGTCTCTTTTCCTGCAGGGCAATCAATGAGCAAGGCCCTCAGCGTCTGCCAGTCGATGGCCAAGGTGGCATCGCCTTGGCCTACGTCTAGAAAGAGGATCTCTACGGTACTGCTATCGAGACCATCCCTGGTTGACGTAACAGAGTTCACTTGTGGGCCCGCCCCTCGTTTCCTAACCCGCCGTTCCGCACTGTTACCAACTTGACTAATCGTCCATGGTGCGTACGGCTTCTTGTAGGTCCTCTGGACTCATCCAGGAAGCAGACTGATGCCGAAATTGGCCAGAACTCAGGGGGGCCCCGTCACGGATCATCACATCAAAAGTTTCACCAGGACGGCAAATACTCCCCGGCATCCCTCCGGGTGGTTCAATCCACTCGCCATCTAGTGACGTGATGCCAGGCACTTCGACTAGAACCCTGCCATCAGCTACCGATAGTACTGAGCCATAGCGATCACGCATTTTCCCAGTCGTACCGAGGTGTGCCGACATAGATGCTGTACCTACTCCGCTATGGCGTTGTACTCCTTCGGGAGCCAAGGAGGTATTCAATCGCCTAACAAGCTTTTCCTGTAGCCAAGCTGGGACCCCCATGGACTCCCAAACGGTATCTTCCAGCTGGCGTAGCAATCCACTGGCCTGGTCGAGTCGATCGCTTAGGCGATGAAGTTCCTTCCCGAGTTCGGCGAATCTACGCCAAACAATCGGGTCGCTAGGAATCGGAATGGATCGTGCGTCCGCGGTACTTACGTTGCGCTCCAGCGCCCGCTCGTCAATCCAGCAGGATGCGAATCCTGAGCCAAGAAAGGCGAGAAGGCCATACAGTAGGTCATCGTCATCGTTTTTAGGCATGACCATGTGCAAACTGTTCCGCACTAGGATTCCGCGTGTATCGATGCTGGGTTTTAGCCGCCAAGGAGTGTCGGGACCACTTGCAGCCGGTGTCAGAATCTTGCGTTTTCCGAGGCCGGCGCTACCACGGCCCGTCTGAAAGTCATCGGGGAAGTGCAAGGACATGAGCGTTTCAGGATCTGGCTCTGCAAAGGGCCGAAGAGACCCTGAGAGTCTCAGGTACTCGCAGTTTCCCGTGCCGTCCAAGCGGTTTTCGATACGAGGCTTTGGCTGAGGTCCGGTAATAATTTCAGCTACATCGCCGACGCTGGCAAAATCCTGTCCCGCCGCCCAATCAGTGAGGGGTCCGGTAATGAGGTGCGAATCGGCTGGGCTATGAGCCAATGACTCAGTAAGGAAGCTCTCTGAGGGCTTGCCGTTCTTGTAGAAAGGTTCCAGCGATCCGCGGCTAATCACTCTACGGAAGAGGATTGCCCCTTGGTTTCCAGTGGCTTTCTCATGCCGCTTTGCAATGAGCACGGCGGGTGCGGCGTTCGCAGAGTTGAATGATCCTTTTGGTAGTCGCCAAACCTCAAAGATGTCGCAGAGGGCACGCACTCTATTACGACTGTCTCGGCTGCTTCGATTGCTTAGCCAGCCGATGGGCAAGACGATCGAAAGTAGACCTCCTGGCCGCAAACTGTTGAGCATCCAAAGGAGGAAGTCATCAGCGCGCTCAGACCTTCGCCCACCCACGGTGTTGGTATTCTTCCAAGGTGGATTAGCGACAATGATGGACGGTCGAGTGTCCCCTTCCAGCCCAATGGTTAGCGCGTCTTCATTCTTGACGTCCCACCCGTTACCTGCAGGTACCGCATGCAGGAAGAGACTAAGTCGCGCAATCTCGACGGCAAAAGCATCGGTGTCGTATCCGTGGAGGTGGGCGGTCAAGTCCCGATGGCTTTCCCGCAAATCCCAATCTGTTGGCTGGAGGGCTCGCAGCCGGTCATGAGCTGCTAGGAGAAGTCCTCCTGAGCCGCACGTCGGATCGACCACAACGCGTTCTTCCGGGCAAACAGTTTCTACCGGCGTGGCAGCAAGCATTTTACGTGCTAGTGCTGGCGGCGTGTAGTGAGTTCCAAGCTTTCGACGCTGTGCATCGCTGACCAATGTCTTTTCGTAAACTTCGCTCAAAATGGATGGATCCAGGCTGCGGAAATCAATGTCCTGGCCTAGACCTGAAACAATACCGGTCAATGCATCTAGCTCGCGGCTGTCCAGAGACGTGATCCAGCGAAATTCTTTAGGATGGCTCTGCATTACGGCGTCGACGGTGACGCCAGGTGTCCCCTTTGGGAGTCCTTCTTTGTCGCGGAGGACTAGGGTTGTCAGGGCACCTACGACGAGACGTGCTGCACGCTTGTGTAGACGTTCGGTTGCTTCTTCCGAAGTGGATTTCGCGTTCTGATATCCGAGCACATCAAAAGCACCTTTGAGTGCCTCTTCGACTCTGGGCGACAGGCGGTCGCCGCTGTCCTTGCGCGCGTGCTCAAGGATGGATACATCAATGGGGAAAAGTGACGGCTGGCGACTGCCTGTCTTAGCTTCTAGAACGCTTCGCGGATCAATCCTATGGGCGATACGACTCGCCTGATTGCGGTCGCTATATTCGATCTCAGTCAGAGTTTCAGAAGATCCGTCAACATTGACTGATGCGATTCGAAGGGATTCTGGAAGTGCTACCGCGATAAATGGGGCAGCCAGCGTCACGGCTAGATTGGATGCCTCATCCTGTACGCGCACCGAGGCTTCGCGAGAAGAGTGTTGCACCACTATGGCGGCAGTGCTCATGTCTTTGGGATTGCGTCGGGCAAAAGCGGCTAGGTCAACAACGGCGTTACCCAATCCGGTCCAAATTGGGTAATTTTCTTCGATCAGTTCTTCGCCGTAGCCGAGCAGGCTCAGTGTTGACTTTGCCTGACCGAGGGGCGCATGCGGCGCTGTCATGGTCTGGCCTCTCCCCTCAAGTCGCTGGTCATGGGCCTGATGCTATGTGACTCGTACGAGACGGTACCGATCGACCCCCTTCAGGGCTACACATATGGGTGATCGTGCCCATCTTTCTTCGGTCGCTACCGCGCCAATGACGGTTACAAAACGTGGTGGTGGATGAGTTCGAGCGTGCGTCTCAGGTCGGCGGAGCGGGTTTGGCCGGTGGCCTGCCCGGTCTGGGGTCGAGCATGATCAGGGGGCCGTACGCTGGTTGGCAACTCGGGCAGGCTTTGGGCCTGACCGCAATTAGCACGAGTGGCCCCCTGGTCTTGCTCGACGCGGGACCCGGACCGGGGAGGTGGCTAAAGCCGTGGAGCTGACCGCCCCAGCCACGAGGTACCCCTTCTCTGGCATCAGGCGGCTGAACGCCTAGTGCGCGGCACGGGCGCCGGCCGGGCTGGAGTGGGGCGGAGACAGGAGCGCAGGCCCGGCCGGGGGTCGGGCCGCGCGCGGGGAGCGGAGCGAGCCGCCTTGAACCCGTGAAGAGAGTTGTTACTCAGGTGGCGTCGTGACGCGCCACAGGGGCGCGTCGTACTGCTTGGGTCGACTGCTAACGAGCAACTCGCGCAGGTTGTGGCGCTGGTTGCCGTTGAGGTTCAGGGCCTCGGTGATGTGGCGGAACGTCGTGTGGGTGACTCCGCGGTCCCGGGCTTCGGCCTCGAACTGGTCCAGCTGGGCCAGGACCGTATCCGGGGCCAGCTTCAGCGGTGGCCGTTCGCTGAGCCATGCGGCCTTATTGCGCTCATAGTCGATCTCCGAGTAGCCGCAGATTTCGCGGCTATGTGTCTCCACCTCTTCGAGGGTCTCCGTCGCTATGACGGCACGAGCCAGACTGTTACGGCTCAACGCCTCGTCCATGTCGACTTCGTGGACGGTCGGACCTTCGTCCGTGAGCGGTACGGGAAGCCCAGCGTCCCGCACTTCGCAGGTGCCTCTCGCTCCTCGTGCCGTCGCCGCGAGCATCGCGGTCGCCTCGGACGGATGCCACTCCAGAACCGAGCTGATCGACTCTGTGTCCTTCACCGTGAAGGCGTGGACTAGCGGGCCGAGTATCCCGCGCAGGTCTTCGTGCGGGAGTTCGCCGTCCAGGCCGGGCCCAGCAACCAGGAGACGGATGGGCGCATTCACCTGGCAACAAGCGGCCAGTGTGAGGGCGTCAGCGAGCGGGCTCTTCAGCGTGGGCTCGTCGCCTCGGGCCAGAATGTCTCCGCCCACGTCCAGGAGGTCAATCGACGCGGGCTCCAAGTGGCTCACTAGCTCTTCGAGTTGGCGCGTCACGCCCTCTGCGCCCTGGTGTGGGTCGATCAACGCGAATGTGTGAGGGAGCTCTGCCGCGAGTCGAGGGAGGGTAGATCCCGCCGGAGCGATCGGGCGGGCTTCAGCTGGCACTGTCGAGACGGACGGTGTGAGTTGTTCGAGGCCGGTGAAGTCGTGGACGCCTCGGGGACCCGGGACCGGATCGACGAGCAGGCGGTCCCACGCGTACGTGAAGATCACCGCCGGGTCCTCGTCGCCGTAGAGGGCGGCGTCAAGCATTGCGGCGGCGACTGCGTCGCCCCCTCCTCCTGCTGCGACGATCAACCGCGTCATGCGGACAGGATACGGGGTCGAACATTTGCCACCCGCCCTATAGTGGCTAGAGGCCATAGCCACTTGGACAAGGAGGGGGCATGCCTCAGATCGAGGAGGCTCAGCCGAAGTATCTCCAGATCGCGCACTTCATCCGTGATCAGATCCTGCGGGGGGATCTGCGACCGGGGGACGAGGTTCCCTCGGAACGGCAACTTGCCGCGGACTGGAAGGTGTCGAGGCCGACGGCTGCCCGTTCGCTGGAGGCGCTGAGCCATCAGGGTCTGGTCGAGAAGCGACAGGGGTCGGGCACGTACGTGCGGAGCCTCGAAGTCAACCGGCGGGCGCGGGAGTTGTACGGGCGGGCCAGGCAGACAGGGAAGATCTACACCGCAGGTGAGTACGCGGTCATCACGTCTGCGGGCTGGCTGGAGGCGCCGGACCACGTCGCCGAGGCGTTGGGCCTGGTTAAGGATCGGCGAGCCGTGCACCGACGGCGCATCACCAACAACCAGGACGGGCCCATCACGCTGTCCACCTCCTGGTTCGCGCCGGATGTCGGCCAGAAGGCGCCCAAGCTCCTGGATCCCGAGCGGATCCAGGAAGGCGCGCTGATGTACGTCGAGAACATGACGGGCCGCCAGGGGAGCTACGCCGAAGACCGCATGTGCGCTCGGGCGGCCACGGACGAGGAATCGGCAGACCTGAAACTGGCCTTTGGGTCAGCGGTGTTGATCGTCCATCACGTCGTCTTCGACCTCCAGGACCGGCCTTTGGAGTTCGCCGAAGCCACCTACCCGCCCCACCGCTGGGCGTTCGAGCAGGGCTACCCACTCTCCTGACGGTTCGTAAGTTCCGTCGAACCGGTTGCACCTCGCGAGTGGCTAATGCCACTATCCAGTAAGTGGCTAAGGCCACTTGATCGGAAGGGGCACGGTGTGACGGGTCAGCGGCCGGAGCAGGACGCGCGCTTAGCTTGCCGGGGTTGCCGGGGGCGCGGCTGGAAACGCGTCAGCTCACGTACGGCGCTGGCGCTCTCCACCGTCAACGACCGTGCCCGTGCCACATCGAAGCGACGGTGCCTCGACTGCGACGGCACCGGCAGGGAGTGAGCACGGATGGCCTACACAATCGACCGCCACCCAGGCCCGGACGCACCCCGACTCGGAGCGATGGTCTTGCATCCAATCGCGGAGTCCGTACCGCGGGCCCGACGCTGGTTCCAGAAATTCATCGCCCCGTACAACCCGGCCTGCTCGGTCGACGACTGCGTACTGATGATCTCCGAGCTGGTCACCAACGCCATCGTCTACGGACGGTCGGATGATCCATGGGTCGTGCGGGTGGAGTGGTTCCGCGAGGGGGACTCACTGCGCGTTGAGGTGCACAATCCCGGCTTCCCTGCGAATGTGCGCATGCGCTGGCCGGACGCCAACGAGGCGCATGGGCGTGGACTCCTCCTGGTCGACTCCATCGCCGACTCCTGGCACTCCGCCCCGAGCCGCTTCGGCGGTACGGTCGTGACCTTCGTGATGGCTGATGCCTGGCGATGCTGAAAACCGCAGTAGCCCATATTCCATGGCGTAGCCATGGGCTAGCCTGGTTGACCAGTTGACTTGGCCAATCCCGACAGGCGGCACTCATGGCGTATGAGGTGGAGGCGCCGAAGTACGTTCGCCTCGCGCAGACGATTCAGCGTCGCATCGAGGACGGCACGTATCCGCCAGGCACCCGCGTTCCCAGTGAGAATCAGCTGGTGCAAGCCTTCGGGATGTCCCGCCCGACCGTCGTACGGGCGCTGGAGCTGTTGAAGCGTGACGGATGGCTGGAGTCCCGGCAGGGCTACGGCACGATTGTCCGTGGCCGCCCGGCCGTCGCCGAGCAGAGAGACCGTCGGGGGCGCGAGGCGCTGGAGCGCGATGAATCGTTGGCCGCAGGGCGCCTCGTCGAGGTCGGCCAGGTCCCGGTGCCCGCTCGCGTCGCTTCCCCGCTCGGGCTACCCAAGCGGACCAAGGTACTTGTGCGCCGGTTCCTCGTCGAAGCGGACGGCGAAGCTGTCGAGCTGGTCTCGTCGTACTTCCCCGCCGGGTTGGTCGACGGCACCGAGTTGGGCAGCCCTGAAGCCTTGACCGGCAGCCCCCGTGAGCACCTGGAAGCCCGGAAGAAGATCCGCTTCGATCACGTCACGGAGCGGGTCTCGGCTCGACTGCCGGAAAGCGACGAAGCCGAGCTGCTCGACTTGCCAGAGGGTGTGCCTGTCCTGAGCGTCCTGGTCATCGCGTGTGACGCCTCCGGGCAGGCGCTACAAGTTTCTGACGTGCTGCTTCCTGCCGATCGGCAGGAACTGGAAGACACCTACCGCTTGAACTGAGCCTCACTCGGGGCCAGTTCTCCCCAAAACTCCACTTGACAAGTCAACCTGGCATCCCTAGCTTCGAACTTGCTAAGTCAACTTGTCAGGTGGCGGGTTGATCGACTTCCGAAGAAGGAGAAATCCCTGTGCGTGTGATCCGCATCGACACCTCGGCCGCCACGATCCTGCTTACCGAAGCTCCGGCACCGAAGGTGCGCGACCGGCAGACCGGTGAGATCGCCAAGGACTCTGTAAGCGGTGAGGCACTGATGACGGTCGGCGTCGTCTTCATCGACGAGGGCGAGTCGTCCCTGGTCCAGGTCACGATCCCCGAGAGCGGGGTGACGGACGGCCTGACCGTCGGCGCCCCTGTCTCGTTGCCGGGGCTCATCGCCCGTCCGTGGGAAAGCGTGTTCAACGGCCAGCAGCGACACGGCATCGCCTACCGGGCCACCGCCATTGCTCCGGGCGCCTTCCCGATGGCTCAGGCGGGCTGATCGACGTGACCGACCTGGTGACGTGGGCCGAACTGGGAGGGTCGCTAACCGCGATAGGCGGCGCGGCCTACGCCCGGCACGCCCACCCCGCGGCGTACTGGTCCACGGTCGGACTGCCGGTCTCGGTGGTCCGGCTGCTGGTCTCGTACTCCTCGACGATGGACGCGTGCGGCCTGACGGTCGAACCGTCCCGCTGGCGGGCGCTGGCCATCAAGGCGACCACCCGCCGTGAGGTCCGGCCCGTCCCGCCCCGCCGGGGTCTGATTCGGCCCACCTCGACCGGTCTGCGTCTCCGGCTCCGCTTGGCCCCGGGCCAGGAGCCGGCGGATGTTGCGGCCTCGGCCGAACGCCTTCGGCATGCCTGGGGCGTACACGCCGTGTATGTCCGGGACGTCAAGCCCGGCGTCGTTGAACTGCGGCTCGTCGGCTTCGATGTCTTGCGGAAGGTCCGGATGCCTCGCCGGACCGAAGGCAGCCACCTCCGGGTGCCGGTGGCGCTGCGGGAGGACGCGACAGCGTTCGTCCGCGACTACCGCGCCGTACCGCATGAACTCGTCCTCGGTGCCACGCTGTCCGGCAAGTCCATGTACCTGCGCAACCTGCTCACCGGACTGGCCGCTCAGCCGGTGGTGCTGGTCGGGATCGACTGCAAGCGCGGGGTTGAGCTGGCGCCGTTCGCTCCCCGGCTTTCCGCTCTGGCGACCGATCCGGAGCAGGCGGCCGAGCTGCTGCCCGTGCTCGTGAAGGAAATGGAGGACCGCTACGACTTGATCAAGGCCCGGCAAGGCATCGCGCCCGGCACACCTGATGAGCTGATCGCCTCGGACATCTGGGGCCTGCCCGAGAGTGAACGCCCTGCTCCCCTCGTCCTGTTTATCGACGAGGTGGCCGAACTCTTCCTCGTTGCCACGCGGAAGGAGGAGGAACGGCGGGACGAGATGGTCACCCAGCTCATCCGCCTCGCTCAGCTCGGCCGGGCCGCCGGCATCTACCTGGAGGTCTGCGGCCAGCGCTTCGGCGCCGAGCTGGGCAAGGGCGCCACCATGCTCCGGGCCCAGCTCACCGGGCGCGTCTGCCACCGCGTCAACGACGAAGCCTCCGCCAAGATGGCTCTCGGCGACATCGCCCCTGAGGCCGTCTTCGCCGCCTGCGCCATCGCCTCCCAGCTACCCGGCCTCGCCGTGGTCGGCGATACATCCGGCGGCTGGTCCCGCATCCGCACTCCGTATCTCTCCCTAACCGACGCTGCGGTCAACTGCCGCGATACGGCCCACCTCGCCCCCGACGTTCCGGCGCTCGCACCCTTCCGGCCGTATGTCCCGCCTGCGGCCGTCAAGGGCGCCGGGCCGGTACCCACCCCGCGCCCCGTCACCGAGTAGCCGTACCCGCTCCCACGGTTGGCGCGGCCGTCCTGCGCCAAGTCCCTACTCCCTCTATGCCCGAAATCCGGAAGGAGTGGCGCCGTGCGTGCCTTGCCCGTCCGCGTTGACGCCGTGCTCGTCCAGGCGTTGATCGCCGCCGCGCTGTCCTTCGCCCACCTGCACGACCTGGCCTCGGCCGCCGGACAGCACGGCTGGAAGGCGTGGGCCTACCCGGTCTCCGTCGACCTGCTGATGGTGGCGGCCTGGCGGCGGCTTCGCTCCGGTGAGGCGAAGGCGGCCGGGTGGTGCTGGTTCCTCGTCGCGCTGACCGCGTCGCTCGGCGCCAACGTCGCCACCGCCGGACTGCTCGACCTGGACGACGTACCGGCCTGGCTGCGCATCCTCGTCGCGGGCTGGCCCGCTGTCGCCTTCCTCGGCGGCACGCTCCTCGCCCACGGATCGCCGAATCCGGACCAGGCTCCCGGACCGATGCCCGAACCGTCCTCGACGGCCGCAGCACCGGAACCCATCGCTCCGGAGGTCGAACCGCCCTCGACTGCGGCCGAACTGCTCGCAAACGAAGCGGAGTCGGCCCCATCGTCTCCGTCCCCGGTCCCGCCCGCTCTCGCCGCCCTGGCCCGGAAGGTCGCCGACGAACACCGTGCCCGGACCGGAACCCCCATCGACACCTCGACGCTCCGCGCCCGGCTCGGCGTACCGATGCCGCTCGCCGAAGCCATCGCAACCCAACTCAACTGATCCCGGAGGACTTTCCACCGTGCGACCGTCCACGCTCCGCGCTCTGAAACGTGCCGCCGAGCTGACCCGACAGAACCGCCTCACCGAAGCCGTGCTGATCGCCGAGCCGGTCATCCTCGCCGCCGACAGCTACGAGGGCGACGAGATCTTGCGCTGGCTCGCCGACCACGTCACCGACTTCACCGGCGAGACGAAGAAGGAGATCGACTGATGCCAGCCAACCGCCGCTTCCGCCGCATCATTCGCATCGGGCCCGTCCAGGTCGGCACCTACTACGACGGCCGGGGCCACGAGAAGCACACCGCCGCCTGCACCGCACCGCGCTGCGGCTTCTCCACGGACTACGACAGCCGCGCCGCCGCCGAACTGGCCGCCCGAACCCACCGTTGCCGCGTCCGCTGAGGAGAACGCCGTGACCGTCTCGCTCCCGCTCGTCTTCGTCCTGGGCGTCATCGCCTGGGCCGTGATCAAGTTCCTCGGCGTCCGACTCTGGGTCGCCGTCGTGATCGCGCTGTTCGGCTTCTGGCTCTCGCACACCTTCCTCGCCCCGGCCATCGAGTCCGGCACCCGCTCCGGGGTCGGCGTCGTCAACGGCACCGACAAGTGACAAGGAGGTACGCCGTGTTGTTCCGCCCGCAGCTCCCCGACACCCCGCACTCGCCCCCGGCCATCACCAGGCAGCACCAGGTGCAGGCTCCGGTGCCGTCCGCCGGCCGCCCGCTCACTCCCTATGTGGGAGCGGTCACCGCCGTGGTCGTCGTCCTCATCGTCCTCACCGCGCTCCTGGCGGCGGTCGCCGTCACGGCCGTGTCCGTGGCCATCGCCGCCGTGGTCCTGCGCTCCCTCGTCAGCAACGCCAACAGGCGCTGACCGGCCGCCGGGGCGGCAACAACGCCGCCAAGCATCCCGCCGCCCCGGGGCCGTCCCTCCCAACCGCAGAAACAGCCGAAAGGAACCCCCATCATCACCCGGCAGACTCCGCCCCCGCTGGCGGAACTCTCCATGCTGGCCTCGCTGGGCACCATGCCCGAGCTGGCCCGCCAACTCTCCGGCCTGGGCGGCTGCACCCACCCCGTCCGCCTCGACGGCCACCGCACGGAGTACGCCGTCAATACGGAGACCGGCGAGATCGGCAATGTCCTGCGCCACCTGGACTCCGCCGCGCTCCCCGCCGGTCAGCTCCTCGTCCGCTGCAACAACCGACGTGCAACCCGCTGTGCCGCGTGCGCCGAGACGTACCGCCGCGACACCTACCACCTGATCACCGCCGGACTGCGCGGCGGCAAAGGCACCCCGGAACAGGTCTCGACCCACCCGCGCGTCTTCGCCACCTTCACCGCCCCCGGCTTCGGCCCGGTCCACAACCGCCGCACCGACGGGCGCCCGTGCCGCTGCGGCACCCATCACGACCAGGAGGACGCCGCACTCGGCACCCCGCTGAACTCCGACACCTACGACTACGAAGCGGCCGTTCTCTGGAACGCGCACGCGGGCGCCCTCTGGCGGCGCTTCTCGATCTACCTCCGCCGGGAAGTCGCCAAGCGCGCCGGCCTTACTCAACGCACCTTCCGCGACCACGCCCGCGTGTCCTTCGCGAAAGTCGCCGAATACCAGAAGCGCGGGGCCGTCCACTTCCACGCGGTCATACGCCTCGATGGCCCGCAGGGCGGCGACACCTCGCCCCCGGCCTGGGCCACGGCCGAGCTGCTGACCGACGCCATCCGCGCCGCCGCGACCGCCGCACGCATCGACGGCCCGCAGATCGACGGCCGGGCCCACACCTTCGCCTTCGGGCGTCAGCTCGACGTCCGCGCGATCCGTTCCGCCGACTTCGACGACGGCCAGGACCTGACCGAGCGGGCCGTAGCGGCGTACATCGCCAAGTACGCAACCAAAGGCGCCGAGACGGCGACCGGCACCCTGGACCGGCCGATCCGCTTCCTCGCCGAGCTGGCCCACGCCCGGATCAGCGACCACGCCCGGCGCATGATCCGTACCGCCTGGGCCCTCGGCGCGCGCAAAGAGCTGGAACACCTCCGCCTACGCGCCTGGGCCCACATGCTCGGCTTCCGCGGCCACTTCTCCACCAAGTCCCGCCGCTACTCCACCACCCTCGGCGCCCTCCGTGACGCCCGAGCCGACTGGCGCCGAGCCCAAGCCGCCACGGCCGCTCCCCAGGACGGCGAAACCACGCTCGTCCTCGCCCACTGGGTCTTCGCCGGAACCGGCCTCAGCGCTGGTGAGACCTGGCTCGCCGCATCCCTCGAACCCGCCCCTGGGGTGGAAGGAGAACCAACACATGGCTGAGGTGCAAGCCATGGCGACCGCGCAGGAGTCCGCTGATCCTTCCTTGGCCCTCCTGACAGTGGAAGAGGCAGCTCGACGGCTCCGCATCGGCCGTACGACGTGCTTCCGGCTCGTGCGCGCCGGAGAGATCGAATCCGTCACGGTCGGCCGATTGCGTCGAGTGCCCGCCGATGCCGTTCCCGCCTACGTGGCCAAGCTCCGACACCGACCCGCCGAAGCGGCCTGAGGAGGACGTCATGGAAGAGAAGAAGCGCACTCGCCAGCCCAACGGGGCCTCCTCCATCTACTTGGGCAAGGACGGCAAGTGGCACGGCCGGGTGACCGTCGGCGTCCGTGATGACGGCAAGCCGGACCGCCGCCACATCGAGCGCAAGACCAAGGCGGCGGTGACCAGGGCCGTCCGTGACATGGAGCGGGCCCGAGACGAGAAGAAGCTCAGGAAACCGGGCCAGAGCTGGACCGTCCAAGCCTGGCTTGAGCACTGGGTCGAGAACATCGCCAAGCCGTACGTCTCCGAGAACACATACGACGGCTATGAGGTCGACGTACGCGTGCACCTCGTGCCCGGCCTGGGCGCTCACAAGCTCGACAAGCTGGAGCCCGAGCACTTGGAGCGCTTCTACCGGAAGATGCAGGACTCCGGGAGCTCCGCCGGCACCGCCCACCACGTTCATCGGACGATCCGGGTCGCCCTTGGTGAGGCCAAGCGGCGTAGCCACGTCGCCACCAACGTGGCCGAGATCGCCAAGGCTCCGCGACTCGAAGAAGAGGACATCGAGCCGTTCACGATCGAGGAGGTTCAGAGCGTGCTCGTCGAGGCCGCCAAGCTCCGCAACAGCGCTCGCTGGGTCGTCGCCCTGGCGCTCGGCCTCCGCCAGGGGGAGGCGCTCGGACTTCACTGGGAAGACGTCGACCTGGACGCGGGATACGTGCGCATCCGCAAGAACCGTCTCCGTCCCAAGTACGCCCACGGCTGTGGCGACAACCCGTGCGGCCGGAAAGCCGGCTACTGCCCCCAGAAGCAGCAGACCCGCCGAGAGCACAAGTCCACCAAGTCTCGCGCCGGCCGTCGCACGATCGGGCTGCCCGACCCGCTGATCAAGCTCCTCCGCCGACACCAGGAGCAGCAGGAGAAGGACCGAATCGAGGCCGGCACCGACTGGGAGCACAAGGGATATGTCTTCGCCTCCCCGACCGGCGGTCCCCTCAGCCCGAACACCGACTTCCACGTCTGGAAACGACTGCTCCGGGACGCGGGCGTACGAGACGGCCGTCTCCATGACGCTCGCCACACCGCCGCGACCGTCCTCCTGATCCTCGGCGTCCCGGACGTCGTGGTCGACGCGATCATGGGTTGGGAGCCTGGGGGAGCGGCCCGCATGCGCGCCCGCTACATGCATGTCACTGGAACGCTGCTGCGGAAAGTCGCCCAGCAAGTCGGCGACGTTCTCTGGGAGCCGCCGACGACGAACTGAGACGGAAAGTGAGACGGACAACGTCGAAGGGCCCCACCGCAAGCGGTGGGGCCCTTCGACATCGTGCCCGGTGAGGCACTGGCGGAGGATACGAGATTCGAACTCGTGAGGGGTTGCCCCCAACACGCTTTCCAAGCGTGCGCCCTAGGCCTCTAGGCGAATCCTCCGCCGGAAACATTACATGACGCTGGAGGGTGCTAGCGAACTCGTTCGGCCCCCCGGCGATCAGGTACGCTGGGCCTCAGCCCCTCACGCGGCGCTATCTGACTGAACTCCCCCAGGGCCGGAAGGCAGCAAGGGTAGGTTGGCTCTGGCGGGTGCGTGGGGGGTCTTCTCGTGCCCGGGGCCCACGGCAGGTGCGCCCGGCCCGGATTCCCGCCGCCGCGGGCGGGGCGAGCCCCCGCAACCGGGCGGTCCGCGTTGTCAGTGGGCGCCTATAACCTCGTATGCGTGTCGTCTCTCGCGCTGTACCGCCGCTATCGCCCGGAGTCGTTCGCCGAGGTCATCGGGCAGGAGCATGTCACCGACCCGTTGCAGCAGGCGCTGCGGAACAACCGGGTCAATCACGCGTACCTGTTCAGCGGTCCGCGCGGATGCGGCAAGACGACCAGCGCGCGCATCCTCGCGCGGTGTCTGAACTGCGAGCAGGGCCCCACTCCGACCCCCTGCGGGGAGTGCCAGTCCTGCCGCGACCTCGCTCGCAACGGGCCGGGGTCCATCGACGTCATCGAGATCGACGCCGCGTCCCACGGTGGTGTGGACGACGCCCGTGAGCTGCGCGAGAAGGCCTTCTTCGGGCCCGCGAGCAGCCGCTACAAGATCTACATCATCGACGAGGCCCACATGGTCACGTCGGCCGGCTTCAACGCGCTGCTGAAGGTCGTCGAGGAGCCGCCGGAGCATCTGAAGTTCATCTTCGCCACCACCGAGCCCGAGAAGGTCATCGGGACCATCCGGTCGCGGACCCACCACTACCCCTTCCGGCTCGTCCCGCCGGGCACCCTGCGCGAGTACCTGGGCGAGGTGTGCGGCCGCGAGAACATGGCCGTCGAGGAGGGCGTCCTGCCGCTCGTCGTGCGCGCGGGCGCCGGTTCGGTGCGTGACTCCATGTCCGTCATGGACCAGCTGCTCGCCGGAGCGGGGGAGGAGGGTGTGACGTATGCCATGGCCACCTCTCTGCTCGGCTACACCGACGGCTCGCTCCTCGACTCCGTCGTGGAGGCCTTCGCGACCGGTGACGGCGCCGCGGCCTTCGAGGTCGTGGACCGGATCATCGAGGGCGGCAACGACCCCCGCCGCTTCGTCGCCGACCTGCTGGAGCGGCTGCGGGACCTGGTGATCCTGGCCGCCGTGCCGGACGCCACCGAGAAGGGCCTCTTCGACGCCCCCGCCGACGTCCTGGAGCGCATGCAGGCCCAGGCGGGCACCTTCGGCGCCGCCGAACTGAGCCGCGCCGCCGACCTCGTCAGCGAGGGGCTGACGGAGATGCGGGGCGCCACCTCGCCCCGCCTCCAGCTGGAACTGATCTGCGCGCGCGTGCTCCTGCCGGCCGCCTACGGGGACGAGCGCTCGGTCATGGCCCGCCTCGACCGCCTGGAGCGGGGCGTGAACTTCTCCGGTGGCGGCGGCATGCCCGCGATGGGCTACGTTCCCGCCCCCGACGCACACGCAGCACCGGCCGCGGCTCCCGCCGCCGTTCCCCAGGCCCCGCCGGTTCCCCCCGGCGGCGGCCCGGCCGCGGCGCGGGCGGCCGTACGCGCCACGGGCCCAGCGGCCCCCGCCCCGGCCCCGGCAGGACAACGGGCCGCACCCATGGCGGAGCAGGCCCCACCCCCCGCTCAGCCGTCCCCCACACCTGCCCCTGCCCCGGCCCCCACACCTGCCCCGGCCCCGGCCCCCGAGCAGCCTCAGACTCCACCCCCCACCCCCACCCCCGCCCCCGGCGCCTGGCCCACCGCCGCGCCCGCAGGCGGCGGCCGACGCCCCGGCGGCTGGCCCACGGCGGCTCCGGCGGGCGGCGGCGCCCAGCCGACCCCGCCCCCGGCCGGGCCGGGCAGCGCCCCCGCGCCCACCCCACCACCGCCGGCGGCATCCGCACCCGCTCCGGCCGCGGGCGCGGCACCCGCCTACGCCCCGCCGAGCGGCGGCCTCGACCCCCGCATGCTCTGGCCGAACATCCTGGAGGCGGTCAAGAACCGCCGCCGCTTCACCTGGATCCTGCTCAGCCAGAACGCCCAGGTGGCCGGCTTCGACGGCACCACCCTCCAGCTCGGCTTCGTCAACGCCGGAGCGCGCGACAACTTCGCGAGCAGCGGCAGCGAGGAAGTGCTGAAGCAGGCCCTGGCCGAGCAGTTCAGCGTCCAGTGGAAGATCGAGGCGATCATCGACCCGTCGGGCGGCGGCTCGGCTCCCCCGCCGAGCGGCGGCTCCTTCGGCGGCGGAGGCGGCTACGGCGGTGGCAACACCGGCGGCTACGGCGGCGGCTACGGCGGTGGCGGTACGGCCGTCCAGCGTCCGCCCGCTCCCCAGCCGACGCCCACCCCGCCTCCGGCAGCCCCGTCGGCCCCCTCCGCCGCCCCGGCCCCGGCCCCGCAGCCACCCACGTCCGCTTCCGCCTCCGCCCCCGAGCCCCCGCCTCCGGTCGCCCCCGAGGACGACATCCCCGAGGACGACGACCCCGACCTCAACGAGTCGGCGATGTCGGGCCACGACCTGATCGTGCGGGAGCTGGGGGCGACGGTGATCGAGGAGTTCATGAACGAGTAGGGAGCGCAGGACGCCCCGTCACAGGGGCCTCCCATCTCGGCGCCGGTCCGTTCTTTTCAGGCGGTCCGGCGATCGAGGTTGAGGCCCGTTCAGGGCCGAAGCGGGGTTCTGGGGGCGGCAGCCCCCAAGGCGCGGCAAGGGTGAGCGCCGAGCGGCCCTTGGAGGAACGTCCAGCCCAGTCGGAACGGCCCCTTCAGATGCCCGCACAAGAACCCCGTTAGGCTGACCCCCGTGAAGGTCCTCGTCATCGGCAGCGGCGCCCGCGAACACGCCCTGTGCCGTTCCCTGTCCCTCGACCCCGACGTCACCGCGCTGCACTGCGCCCCCGGCAACGCCGGCATCGCCGAGGTCGCCGAGCTGCACCAGGTCGACGCCCTGGACGGCGCGGCCGTAACAGCGCTCGCCGAACGCCTCGGCGCCGACCTCGTGGTCGTGGGCCCGGAGGCACCCCTCGTCGCCGGAGTCGCCGACGCCGTGCGCGAGGCGGGCATCCCGGTCTTCGGCCCCTCCGGGGAGGCCGCGCAGCTGGAGGGCTCCAAGGCGTTCGCGAAGGACGTGATGGCGGGAGCCGGCGTCCCGACGGCCCGCTCCTACGTCTGCACCACCCCCGAGGAGGTCGACGAGGCACTCGACGCCTTCGGCGCCCCTTACGTGGTCAAGGACGACGGCCTCGCCGCGGGCAAGGGCGTCGTCGTCACCGCCGACATCGAGGCGGCCAGGACGCACGCCAACTCCTGCGAGCGCGTCGTCATCGAGGAGTTCCTCGACGGCCCCGAGGTCTCCCTCTTCGCCATCACCGACGGCGAGACGGTCCTCCCGCTCCAGCCCGCCCAGGACTTCAAGCGGGCGCTCGACGGCGACGAGGGCCCCAACACCGGCGGCATGGGCGCGTACTCCCCGCTCCCGTGGGCCGACCCGAAGCTCGTCGGCGAGGTCATGGAGACAATCCTGCAGCCGACCGTCGACGAGATGCGGCGCCGCGGCACCCCGTTCTCCGGCCTGCTCTACGCCGGTCTCGCGATCACCTCGCGCGGCGTGCGGGTCATCGAGTTCAACGCCCGCTTCGGCGACCCGGAGACACAGGTCGTCCTGGCCCGTCTGAAAACCCCGCTGGCCGGTGTCCTGCTGTCCGCCGCCAAGGGCGACCTGGCCGACCTGGAGCCCCTGCGCTGGAGCGAGGAGGCCGCGGTCACCGTCGTCGTCGCCTCGCACAACTACCCCGGCACCCCGCGCACCGGCGACCCGATCACCGGCCTCGACGAGGTGGCCGCCGAGGACGCCCCGCACGCCTACGTGCTGCACGCCGGCACCAAGCAGGACGGCGACGCGATCGTCAGCGCCGGCGGCCGCGTCCTGTCGGTGACGGCGACGGGCAAGGACCTCACCAAGGCCCGCGACCGCGCGTACAGAGCGGTCGCCCGCATCAAGCTCGACGGCTCCCAGCACCGCACGGACATCGCGGCGAAGGCGGCCGGCGAATAATTCGCACTCCCGATAAACCGGACAGGCCCCGATTCCGTCTCAGGAACCGGGGCCTGACCCTTTTCGAAGCCCAAGCCCAAGCCCAAGCCCAAGCCCAAGCCCGGGCCCGGGCCGAAGCCGAAGCCGAAGCTGGAAACTTGGCGACTGGACTTTGTTCTGGGGCAGGGGCCTGATGCTCGCTGTCCGTCATCCACCTCTCCCCAAAGCCATTCCATCGAGTGACCGATGCCCCATCCGGCTGACGTGGGTCGACGCCCCAACTAGGGTGCGGCGAAAGCGTTCCGGCACTTGGCCCACCGGCATTGCGATGTCAGTGGCGGGTGCCACAGTGGGGGAGTGAGCAAAGCCAGGACAGTACGGACAGCCAGGACACCGCGGAGGGGGTGAGGTCCGGCCGTGACCGGTATGGGTGTGGAGGCGGGTGCGCAGGCCGCGCGCGCCCGGGCCCTCGCGGTGCTGCGCATCCGCAGCCGCGCGCTGGCCGTCGCCCTGCTCCCCGCGGCGTTCGCCGTGGTGCTGCTCGCCGGCCCGTCGACCGGCCATCTCGTCGGCCCCGGCTGGCACGCCGCCCGCTGGGTGCTCACCCCGTTCGCCGTCCTCGTCCTGATCGCCGCCGCGGCCGTCGCGCTGGTCGTGGCCCGCGCCCGCCCCGCCGTCACTCCCACGGTCCCGATCGCCGAGGAACAGGCCCCGGACCTCTACCGGCTGGTGCGCGACCTCGCCGACCGCCTCGACGTCCCCGCCCCGTCCGCCATAGCGCTCACCCCGGACTGCGACAGCTGGCTGGAGGACCGCACGCACCAGGCACACGGCCCGCCCCCGGCCGAGAGCCATGAGGACGACGGGCTCAACGGCCTGCACGGCGGAAGCGCGCACGGCCCCCATCGCCGTACGCCCGCCGCGCCCGTCCTCGTCATCGGCTCCCCCTTCCTGTGGTGGATGCGCGTCGGTGAACTGCGCGCGGTCCTCGCCCCGGTGGTCGCCGGTACGGGACCCTCGGCGCACCCGGACATAGCCCAGGCCCGGCGCTTCGTCCGGGGTCTGGACGCGGCCGTGGCCGTCGCCTCGACACGCGGTCGCTGCCCGGGGTCGCGGGCGGTGTGCGCGGGCATCGGCTGGGTCGCACGGCTGCTGCTGCGCAGTTGCCGGGACCACGCAGCCGAGATGGAGCGGGGTGTGGCCGCAGCTGCCGCCGAGCGTGCACAGGCTGTGGATTACGGCCTGCGGATCGTCGCCCAGGAACAGGTCGGGCTGGCGTACGCGGGCTGGGACCGGCTGCTCACGCGGGTCGCGCTGCCCGCCTGGCGGATGGGCCGCTGGCCCTCGCGGTTGGACGCGGGCGTGGTCGCCGCGCTGACCGAGCTGTCCCGCCGGGACCGGCTGGCCGAGGGCTTTGCCTCCCGGCTGGGTGAGCGCCCCGCCTGTGACCTGCTCGAAGAGCCCGGTCTGATCGACGAGGCCACCTCGCTCCTCGCGGCCCGCCTCTTCCACGGCGGCCCCGCCGAGCCCGGCCCGGACTGGTCCCCGGTGGACTGGCAGGCGTATCCGGAGGAGGTCGTCGACCGCAAGTGGCGCACCGACGCGGCCCGCCTCCACCGCGTCCTCGACGCGCTGGGCGTCCGCCGCACCACCCGCGACACCTCCCCGGAGACCGACGGCCCGACCCTGGCCCGTGTCCTGGACCACCTGTCGACCCCGGAGACTCCCGAGCCCCTCAACCCGCACCAACTGCCCGGGACCCCGGCAGGGCACGAGATGCCCGGGACCCCGGCAGGGCACGAGATGCCCGGGACCCCGGCAGGGCACGAGGCGCCCGGAACCTCGGCGGCGCACGAGATGCCCGGGGCCCCGGCAGGGCACGAGGCGCCCGGGACCCCGGCGGCGCACGAGATGCCCGGAACCTCGGCGGCGCACGAGGCGCCCAGGACCTCGGCGGCGCACGAGCCGCCCGCATCCCCGGCAGGGCACGAGCCGCCCGGAACCCCGGCAGCGCAAGAGGCCTCCGAACCGCACCCGGCCCCACAACAGCCCAAGCCCCCCCAAGCCCTCAAGCCCCCCAAGCCCCCCAAGCCCCCCAAAGTCGCCAAAGCCCCCAAGCCCCCCTACGCCGCCATGGCCGACGATCACCCCGGCGCCGACGACCCGGAGACCGAGCGCAGCTCCGCCCTCGCCGCCGGACTGACGGCGGAGATGGCCCGCGAGGAGGCCGCGACCCCCGCGGGGCTCGCGACGTCGCCTACCCCGGACAGCACCCTCCTGGACATTGGGGCGCTCCCCCTCTTCCCGCTCCAACCCCCGCGCACCTCGCGCGAGTTGCTCACCGACCACGTCACGGCGATGGTCTGCTGCGCCGCGATGGACACCGCGGGCGCGACCCCGGGCCTGGACTGGCTGGACGGTCCCACCCTGCTGATCGACGGCGCACGGGCCGCCGATCTGACCCCCCGCGTCCTCAGCCTCATCGAGGAAGGCGACCCGGGCCCTCTGCGCGCCTGGCTCGTGGAGTCGGGGATACGCCCCGAGAAGCCGGTGCGCCTGGTCTGACGGCCGCGCCCGCCCGGGCCCGAAGGGTCGTGCAAGCCCAGGCCAGACGGCTGTGGACGGCACACGCGGCCGGAGCCCCCGGTTCCACTTTCGGCCAATTCGCAACGAATAGTGACAGGATGCGTGCGCAATGTGATGTGCTGGGACCGATAGCGCATATGGCAAGGGCTTACGACATACGACAGCCGTAACGAAAGCCCACGCCGTACGACCGAAACCTCAAGCACGAGCACCACACCGGGCACCGCAGACCCACTCGCACGCCACACACCACACGCCACGCCACACACCACGCCACGCCACACACCACACGACGCTCGACGCACCACCACGGGGGAACGAGGGAGGGGTACGGCCATGGGGTCGGAGCAGATCCGCCGCTGGGAGTCGGGAGCACTCGCGCACGCCGTGACGGACCCCTTCGGCCAGGGCCCCGTCCCCTGGCTGCGCGGAAACGTCACGTACTTCGACGACACGGGCCAGGTCGTCCCCTGGTACGTCGACGGCCAGGCACACCCGCCGACGTCGGACGCCCCGAGGGTCCCGGCCTCCCGAAGCGCCGGCCCGCGCTCCGCGGACGACGTCCACCGGCAGATCAAGGGCTTCATCTCCACCGGCGCGGTCGCCCCCGGCGAGGCGGTCGACTTCCACATCACCGTGGACCCGCCGCAGGAGTTCGCCGTCGACATCTACCGCATCGGCCACTACGGCGGCGACGGCGCGGCCAAGATCACCACCAGCCCCCGGCTGTCCGGCATCGTCCAGCCCGCGCCGCTCACCGCGGACCGCACGGTCTCCTGCCACCACTGGTGGCTGTCCTGGCGGCTCCAGATCCCCTCGTACTGGAGCATCGGCGCGTATGTCGCCGTCCTGACCACGGTCGACGGCTACCGCTCCCACATCCCCTTCACCGTCCGCGACAACCACCCCGCGGACCTGCTCCTGCTGCTGCCCGACGTGACCTGGCAGGCCTACAACCTCTACCCCGAGGACGGCCGCACCGGCGCCAGCCTCTACCACGCCTGGGACGAGGAGGGCCGGCTGCTCGGTGAGGCCGACGCCGCCACCACCGTCTCCTTCGACCGCCCGTACGCGGGCGCGGGCCTGCCCCTGCACGTGGGCCACGCCTACGACTTCATCCGCTGGGCCGAGCGCTACGGCTACGACATCGCCTACGCCGACGCCCGCGACCTGCACGCCGGCCACGTCGACCCCACCCGCTACCGCGGCCTGGTCTTCCCCGGCCACGACGAGTACTGGTCGTCGAACATGCGCCGCACTGTCGAGCTCGCCCGCGAGAACGGCACCTCCCTCGTCTTCCTCTCGGCCAACACCATGTACTGGCAGGTCGAATTGGCCTCCTCCCCGTCCGGTGTCCCGGACCGCCTGCTCACCTGCCGCAAGCGCAGGGGCCCCGGCCGCCCGGTCCTCTGGCGGGAGATCGACCGCCCCGAGCAGGAAGTGATCGGTATCCAGTACGCGGGCCAGGTCCCCGAGCCCCAGCCCCTGATCGTCCGCAACGCCGACCACTGGCTCTGGGAGGCGACCGGCGCCCACGAGGGCGACGGGATCGACGGACTGGTCGCCGGCGAGGCCGACCGCTACTTCCCGCGCGCCCCGCTGCCCGAGCACGAGGAGCGCATCCTGCTCGCCCACTCCCCCTACCCGGACCGCGAGGGCACCCTCCGCCACCAGGAGACGTCCCTGTACCGCGCCCCCTCCGGCGCCCTGGTCTTCTCCTCCGGAACCTTCGCCTGGTCCCCGGCGCTGGACCGCCCGGGCCACGTCGACGCCCGCGTCCAGCGCGCCACCGCGAACCTCCTGGACCGCATCTGCAAGCGTGACTGAGCGTCCCCGTCCCTCACTCAGCACAGCCCCCGTCACTCACCCAGCGCTGTCCCCGTCATCACCCAGCACAGCCCTCGTCACCCACTCAGCACAGTTCCCGTCACTCACCCAGCACAGCCCCCGTCATCACCCAGCACAGCCCCCGTCGCGACCCAGCACACCCCGTTCCAAGGTCAGAACCCGCATACGGGACAATCGATCCGTTGGACAGAACCACGGGGAGGAACCGTGTCCGGATTCGTAGAAAAGCCCGAGCCGATCGAGGTTCCGGGCCTGGTGCACCTGCACACCGGCAAGGTGCGGGACCTGTACCAGAACGAGGCCGGCGACCTCGTGATGGTCGCCAGCGACCGCATGTCCGCCTATGACTGGGTGCTGCCGACCGAGATCCCCGAGAAAGGCCGCGTCCTCACGCAGCTCTCGCTGTGGTGGTTCGATCAGCTCGCCGACCTGGTCCCCAACCATGTGCTGAGCACCGACGTCCCGGCCGGCGCCCCCGCCGACTGGGCGGGCCGCACCCTGGTGTGCAAGTCGCTGCAGATGGTCCCGGTCGAGGCCGTGGCCCGGGGCTACCTCACCGGCTCGGGCCTCGCCGAGTACAGCGCCTCCCGCACCGTCTGCGGCCTCGCGCTGCCCGAGGGCCTGGTCGACGGCAGCGAGCTGCCCGCCCCGATCTTCACCCCGGCCACCAAGGCCGCCGTCGGCGAGCACGACGAGAACGTCTCCTACGAGGAGGTCGCCCGCCAGGTCGGCGCCGACACCGCGGCCCGGCTGCGCCAGGCGACCCTCGCCGTCTACTCCCGGGGCCGGGACATCGCCCGCGAGCGCGGCATCATCCTCGCCGACACCAAGTTCGAGTTCGGCTTCGAGGGGGAGACACTGGTCCTCGCCGACGAGGTGCTCACGCCGGACTCCTCCCGCTTCTGGCCGGCCGACCAGTGGCAGCCGGGGCGCGCGCAGCCGTCGTACGACAAGCAGTTCGTCCGGGACTGGCTGACCTCGCCGGCCTCCGGCTGGGACCGCAAGAGCGAGCAGCCCCCGCCGCCGCTGCCGCAGGAGGTCGTGGACGCGACCCGCGCGAAGTACGTCGAGGCGTACGAGCGGCTGACCGGCACGAGCTGGAGCTGACGAGCTGACGAGCTGACCCCATGACAAAGGCCCCGGTCGTTGACCGGGGCCTTTGATCTGGAGCGAACGACGAGGTTCGAACTCGCGACCTCAACCTTGGCAAGGTTGCGCTCTACCAACTGAGCTACGTTCGCATGCGCCGTGGCGCGAGAACCACTATACCCAACCTCGCTCCCGCGCGACCCGCACCGCCGCGTGACGGTTCTCCGCGCCGAGTTTCGACGCGGCGGACGACAGATAGTTCCGCACGGTCCCCTGGGACAGCGCGGCCCGCTCCGCGATCTCCGCGACGGGCGCCCCGTCGGCGGCGAGTTCCAGCACCTCCGCCTCCCGCGCGGTCAGCGGCGAGTCCCCGGCGGCGATCGCGTCGGCGGCCAACTCCGGGTCGACGTAACGGTTGCCGGCGTGCACGGTACGGATGATCTCGGCCAGCCGCTGCGCGCTGACGGTCTTCGGGACGAACCCGCGCACACCCGCCGCAAGGGCCCGCTTCAGATGCCCCGGCCGCCCGTGACTGGTCACGATCAGCACCCGGCAGCCGGGAAGTTCGGCGCGCAGAGATGTGGCGACCTTCACACCGTCGGCCCCCGGCATCTGAAGATCCAGCACCGCGACGTCGGGCCGGTGGGCCCGGGCCATCGCCAGCGCCTCGGGTCCGCTGGCCGCCTCGGCGACGATCACGAGGTCGTCCTCCAGCGACAGCAGCGTGGCGAGCGCCCCCCGGATCAGATGCTCGTCGTCGGCCAGCAGCAGCCGCACCGGCCCGCTCATACGGTGACCTCCCGCACACCCGCCCCCGTCAACGGCACCTCCGCCACCAGCCGGAACATCCCCTCGCCGGCCCGGCCGGCCTCCAGGGTCCCGTCCACCGCGGCCAGCCGCTCACGCAGCCCGGCGAGGCCGGAGCCGCCACCCCCGTCGGAGGCTCCGGCCGCCCCGTCGTTCTCCACCTTCAGCACCACGCGTCCCTCGCTCACCCCTACTTGCACCGCACACCGCTCGGCGTTCCCGTGCCGCAGCACATTGGTGGTCGCCTCCCGCACCACCCAGGCCAGCGCCGACTGCACCTCCACGGGCAGCCCGGCCGCCTCCCCGGTCACCTCGCACGTGATCCCGGCCGCCGTCAGCACGCCCCGCGCACCGACGAGTTCGACCTCCAGATCGGCCTCCCGGTACCCCCGGACGACGTCCCGCACCTCGCGCTGCGACTCCCGTGCGATCCGCTGCACCTCGATCATCTGCTCCACGGCCTCGGGCCGGCCGCGCCGGGCCAGCTGCACGGCGAGCTCGCTCTTCAGGGCGATGACCGCGAGGTTGCGCCCCATGACGTCGTGCAGGTCCCGCCCGAACCGCAGCCGCTCCTCGGCGACCGCGAGCCGGGCACGGGCCTCACGGGCCTCGTCGAGCTCGTAGACGGACCTGAGCAGCCAGACCGAGAAGACGGCGGTGAAGGCGAGGAATCCGCCGGCGAGCAGCACGATCACCGCGGTGACGAGCGCACCGAGCGGCGACCGGGTCAGCGCGACCACCATGAGCCCCGCACCCGCCGCGAAGCCCGCGACGACGGCATACACCTGCCTGCGCGCCTTCAGGCCGAGCGCGATGATGCCCATCCCGAAGATCATGCTGACGCCGAAGACGCTGCCGGCCGCCGAGTCGATGTCGTCGCCCTTCGGGCCGTACTCGGAGATCGCGAGAGCCGTGACGGCGACCGTGGCGGTGAACGCGCCGAGCGCGCACATGAGCCGGACGGGCTGCGCACGCCGGCCGCGCACCCAGTCCACCGCCCGTGACACGGTCAGCATGCAGGTCGCCGCGTGCGCGCACACCAGGAGCATCAGCACGGCACCCGGCCAGCTCCCGATCCGGCCGATGACGGGCAACCCGACCCCGGCGAGCTCGCTCACCGCGAAGAAGTGGAACGACCCCCGCGTGTACGTCTCCACCTTCGCCGGGGTGCTCTTCCCCCGCCACCACGTTCCCGGCCCGCGCATCCGCCGCTCTCCCCTAGGTCAACGCCGGGGTTCCCAGCGGAACCACCGTCGTACAGCAAACATGCCCCCGACCGTCCAGACCAGCGCGACGAGCACGGCGCCCAGTGCCTCGGACGCCGACAGACCGCCGGTCCAGCCGCCGCGCACCAGCGTGATCACCGGGGTCAGCGGCAGCAGTTCGCACGCCGACGCCACCCGGTCGGGCAGGATCTCCATGGGCACGAACATCCCGGAGAAGATCATGGAGAGGAACACCACCGGCAATGTCGTGACCTGCGCACTCTCGACGCTGCGGGTGAAGGCGGAGGTCACCGCGGCGAGGGAAACGCACAGGAGGACTCCCAACAGCAGGCCCAGCGCGGCGAGATGGGGAGCGCGGGGCGCACCCACGTCGAGCAGGACGGTGCAGCCGATCGCCAGCACCACGCACTGTGCGAGGCCCGTGGCCACGGCCGGCAGCGCGGCCCCGGCGAGGATCTCGGTGTCCCGCAGCTCGCCGGTGCGCAGCCGCTTGAGGACGAGTTCCTCGCGCCGGGCGGTGTAGACGCTGACGAGCGTCGCGTACACCGCGTAGAGCAGCGAGAAGCCGATGGAGGCGGGCAGGATGACCGTGCCGAGGGTGAGGCCCACTTCCGCCAGGTCCATCTGCTTCGCGGCCTCCCGTGCGCTCAGGGGCAGGATCAGCGGCACGAACAGCGCCGCGAACAGGGTGCCCCTGCTGCGCCCGAGCAGGGTCAGCTCGGCCCGGGCCAACGACGTCATGCGCCCCACCGGGGTGGTCGTCGCCGTACTCATGCCGCGTACTCCTTCGTCCCGGCGGTTTCCGCCGCCTCCCGCGCGATGCCCAGGAACGCCTCCTCCAGCGACGCCGAGCGCACGTCCAGCCGCCGCAGCTCCACCCCGGCCTGCTCGGCCCACACCAGCAGCCGGGTCGCCGCCCACTGGAGGCGATGGGTGCGCAGCCGTACGAGCCGCCCCTCGACCTCGTGTCCGCTCACGCCCAGCTCACCCAGCGGCGGCAGGTCGCCGAGGAAGTAGCCCTCGGGCAGCTCGAAGGTGATCCGCGACGGCTGGGCCGCGGTCACCTCGGCCGGTGTCCCGGCCGCCGCGATTCGCCCCTGGTGCAGGATCGCGAGCCGGTCGGCGAGGCTCTCGGCCTCCTCCAGGTAGTGCGTGGTCAGCAGCACGGTCGTGCCGTTGTCGCGCAGCCCGCGCACCAACTCCCAGGTGTCCCGGCGCCCTTCGGCGTCGAGCCCGGTCGTCGGCTCGTCGAGGAACAGCACCTCGGGATCCCCGAGCAGCGCGAGCGCCAGGTCCAGCCGCCGCCGCTCACCCCCGGACAGCTGCTTGACCCGTACGTCGGCCTTCCCGGCCAGCCCTACGAGGTCCAGCACCTCCAGCGGCGGCCGCGCCCCGCTCACGCACCCCGCCCACATCCGCGCGGTCTCGGCGACGGTCAGCTCGGACGGAAAGCCGCCCTCCTGCAACATCACCCCGGTACGCGGCCGTACGGCAGCCCTCCCCCAGGGTCTCGACTTCGCTCGACCAGGGGGGACCCCCATGGCGTAGGGATCGTGCCCGAGCACCCGGATGTGCCCTGCGGCGGGCTCGGCGAGCCCTTCGAGCAGCTCCACGGTCGACGTCTTGCCGGCGCCGTTGGTGCCGAGCAGCGCGAAGACCTCTCCGCGGTCCACGGAGAAGGTGATGCCGCGCACCGCCTCGAACCCGCCCCCGTAGACACGTCGTAGGTCGGTGACCTCAATCACGTGTTCGTGTTCGTTGATGTCCATGCCCTCAGCGTCTCCGCCGCCGGATCCCGGCAGCAGTGCGCGCTGTCACCACTCGGCATGACAAATGTCAGAGCGCGCGCGGGCAAGGGCGCGCGGGCACAAGAAAGACCCCGGTCCAGTGGACCGGGGTCTCTATCAAGAGCGGACGACGAGGCTCGAACTCGCGACCTCAACCTTGGCAAGGTTGCGCTCTACCAACTGAGCTACGTCCGCATTGCCCCCGACCGGCTCTCACCGATCGGTGCGAGCACCAGCCTACCTGATCCACTTCAGTGGACCGGACCGGCGGTGCAGAGCGGGTGACAGGAATTGCACACTGCGCCTTCCCCCTGGAAGGGGGATGTTCTGCTACTGAACTACACCCGCATGCTCGGCGAGCTGGACTTTTTCGGTCCCGCCCGGCGGCGTGCTCCAGACATTAGCTGATCAGCAGGGGGGTAGCGCAAGTCGGTTGTCGCACCGGCCCAAGTCGGCTGCCCTCAGGGCCCGCTGACGGAGCCTGAGGGCACGCGGCCCCGGGTCGGCTCACTGTGCCGAGGCGAACGCCTCGTAGACCTTCTTGGGGATGCGGCCGCGGGCCGGCACCTCCATCTTGTTGGCCTGGGCCCAGGCCCGGACGGCCGCCGGGTCCGGGGCGACCTCGGTCTGCTTGTACGCCTTGCCGGACTTCGACCGCTTGCGGCCGGCTTCCACGTAGGGCGCGAGCGCCTTACGCAGTTTCTTGGCATTGGCTTCATTCAGGTCGATCTCGTACGACTTGCCGTCGAGTCCGAAGGCGATCGTTTCCGCCGCTTCCGAGCCGTCGATGTCGTCAAAGAGAGTGACCACGACCTTCTGCGCCACGAATATCGGTCCCTTCAGGCGGCACCTCATACAGCTCAGCTGCTACGACGTGCCGAGTCTCGGCTTTTGCCAATTCATTTGTACAGTGCGCGGCAATGCAATGTGAAGCCCGACTAAATCTCTCCGCGTGTCAAAAATCAAGAGGGAGCGCAGCGACTTCGATTGAGGGTGGTGGTGGGAGACGGGCGGGCGCAATAGCCATCCGCGGCTGATCGGGGATCTTTCCCGTAACTTTTCGTGAACGCCCCCCTTCGATACCTGATCGTGACGGCTGTCACGTAGCTTCCTACAACTCTACTCGCGTAGAAATTTTGTGCGGGTAGTCTGAAACCACTGCAGGAACCTGCTCAGCACCACACCACCGGGAGTGCACGTGGCACGCGTCGTAGTCGACGTCATGCTCAAGCCGGAGATCCTCGACCCCCAGGGCCAGGCGGTGCAGCGCGCACTGCCGCGACTGGGTTTCGAAGGCATCTCCGACGTACGTCAGGGAAAGCGATTCGAACTGGAAGTTGACGGACCGGTCGACGAGGCCGCGCTCGCCCGCATCCATGATCTTGCGGAATCCTTCCTTGCGAACACCGTGATCGAGGACTTCACCGTCAAGGTCGAGGAAGTCGCGGAGGCCGCGAAGTGACCGCTCGTATTGGCGTCGTCACTTTCCCGGGAAGTCTCGATGACAGGGACACCCGGCGCGCGATCCGCCTCGCGGGCGCCGAACCGGTCGCTCTCTGGCACAAGGACAAGGACCTGGGGCAGGTCGACGCCGTGGTGCTGCCCGGCGGTTTCTCCTACGGCGACTATCTGCGCGCCGGCGCCATCTCCCGCTTCTCTCCGGTGATGGAGACGGTCATCGAGCAGGCTAAGGCGGGCCTTCCGGTCCTCGGCATCTGCAATGGCTTCCAGGTCCTCACCGAGGCCCACCTCCTCCCGGGCGGGATGCTCGGCAACGACCACCTGCACTTCATCTGCCGCGACCAGAAGCTGCGGGTGGAGAACGCGGAGACGGCCTGGACCAGCGACTACAGCGCCGGCCAGGAGATCCACATCCCGCTGAAGAACATGGACGGCCGCTACGTCGCCGACCAGTACACGCTGGACAAGCTGGAGGCCGAGGGCCGGGTCGCCTTCCGGTACCTGGTCCGCGGCGAAGCCGCTGATGGATACGGCAACCCGAACGGCTCGCTCAACGACATCGCCGGCATCACCAACGAGGCCGGCAACGTCGTGGGCCTGATGCCGCACCCGGAGCACGCCGTCGAGCCGCTCATCGGGTCGGGCCGCACCGACGGCCTCCCCTTCTTCACCTCGATCCTCAAGAAGCTGGTGGGCGCATGAGCCGGACGCCTCTGGACACGGTCGAGCACGCGGCCGCGACCCCCGACGTCGAGCTGCCCTGGGCCGAGCTCGGTCTGAAGAAGGACGAGTACGAGCGGGTCGTGGAGATCCTCGGCCGCCGCCCGACCGGCGCCGAGCTCGCCATGTACTCGGTCATGTGGTCCGAGCACTGCTCCTACAAGTCCTCCAAGGTGCACCTGCGCCAGTTCGGCGAGAAGGCGCCCGAGTCGGACGCCCTGCTCGTCGGCATCGGCGAGAACGCCGGTGTCGTCGATGTCGGCCAGGGCTACGCGGTCACCTTCAAGGTCGAGTCGCACAACCACCCGTCGTACGTCGAGCCCTACCAGGGCGCGGCCACCGGCGTCGGCGGCATCGTGCGCGACATCATCGCGATGGGCGCCCGCCCGGTCGCGGTCGTCGACCCGCTGCGCTTCGGCGCCGCCGACCACCCCGACACCAAGCGCGTGCTGCCCGGCGTCGTCGCCGGCATCGGCGGCTACGGCAACTGCCTGGGCCTGCCCAACATCGGCGGCGAGGTCGTCTTCGACGCCTGCTACCAGGGCAACCCGCTGGTCAACGCCGGTGCCATCGGCGTCATGCGGCACGAGGACATCCACCTCGCCAAGGCGTCCGGCGCCGGCAACAAGGTCATCCTCTACGGGGCCCGGACCGGCGGCGACGGCATCGGCGGCGCCTCCATCCTGGCCTCCGAGACCTTCGACGACGCCAAGCCGTCCAAGCGCCCGGCCGTCCAGGTCGGCGACCCCTTCCAGGAGAAGCTCCTCATCGAGTGCACCCTGGAGGCGTTCGCCGAGAAGCTGGTCGTCGGTATCCAGGACCTGGGTGCGGCGGGCCTGTCCTGCGCCACCTCCGAGCTCGCCTCCAACGGCTCCGGCGGCATGCGCGTGACCCTGGACGACGTACCCCTGCGTGACTCCACGCTCTCGCCCGAGGAAATCCTCATGAGCGAGTCGCAGGAACGCATGTGCGCGGTCGTCGAGCCGGAGAAGGTCGACCGGTTCCTGGAGATCTGCGAGAAGTGGGACGTCATCGCCACCGTCATCGGTGAGGTGACCGACGGCGACCGCCTGGAGATCTACTGGCACGGCGGCAAGATCGTCGACGTCGACCCGCGCACGGTGGCGCACGAGGGCCCGGTCTACGAGCGCCCGTACGCCCGCCCGTCCTGGCAGGACGAGCTCCAGGCCGACGACGCGAACAAGCTGCCGCGGCCGGCCACGGGCGACGAGCTGAAGGAACAGATCCTGAAGCTGGTCGGCTCCCCGAACCAGGCCAGCAAGAAGTGGATCACCTCGCAGTACGACCACTTCGTGCAGGGCAACACCGTCCTCGCCCAGCCCGAGGACTCCGGCATGATCCGCATCGACGAGGAGACCGGCCTCGGCGTCGCCATCGCGACGGACGGCAACGGCCGGTACGCCAAGCTGGACCCGTACCACGGCGCCCAGCTGGCCCTCGCGGAGGCCTACCGCAACGTGGCGACGACCGGCGCGAAGCCGCTCGCCGTCTCCGACTGCCTGAACTTCGGCTCGCCCGAGGACCCGGCGGTGATGTGGCAGTTCGCGGAGGCCGTGCGCGGCCTGGCGGACGCGTGTCAGCAGCTGGGCACCCCGGTGACCGGCGGCAACGTCTCGCTCTACAACCAGACGGGCGAGGTGGCGATCCACCCGACCCCGGTCGTGGCCGTGCTGGGCGTCATCGACGACGTCGCGCGCCGCACGCCGGTCGCCTTCCAGGAGGACGGGCAGCTGCTCTACCTCCTCGGCGACACGCGTGAGGAGTTCAGCGGCTCGGCCTGGTCGCAGGTCGTCCACGACCACCTCGGCGGGCTGCCCCCGAAGGTGGACCTGGAGCGCGAGCGGCTGCTCGCCGAGATCCTGATCTCCGCCTCCCGCGACGGCATGATCGACTCCGCGCACGACCTGTCCGACGGCGGTCTGATCCAGGCGGTCGTCGAGTCGGCGCTGCTCGGAGGCAAGGGCGCCCGGCTGGTCGTGCCGGACGGGCTGGACGCCTTCACCTTCCTCCTCTCGGAGTCGGCCGGCCGCGCTGTCGTGGCCGTTCCGCGCTCCGAGGAGGTCCGCTTCAACGACATGTGCGGTGCGCGGGGCCTGCCGGTCACCCGTATCGGTGTCGTGGACGGTGACTCGGTGGAGCTCCAGGGCGAGTTCGCGCTCCCGCTGGAGGAACTGCGCAGGGTCCACGAGGAGACGATCCCGGCGCTGCTGAAGTAGCCGGTACCCACCCTTCGCGAAGCCCCCGTCCGGTCCGCCGGGCGGGGGCTTCGCCGTGCGCGCGGACATCCGCTGCCGGACCGCGCTTGCACGTAATTACGTAGTTCCGTAATGTCGAAATGTGGAGCTCGAACAACGCGTCGCCGACCTGGAGCGACGACTGGCAGCGCTGGAGAGCGCGCAGCACACCGCCCCTCGCCTCGGCGAAGGGGACTTCTGGGCCCTGGAGGGGCTCAAGGAGCAGTTGGCCGCGCTGACAGCGGCCGACGGAGGTGTGCTCTTCACCGGCGCCGTACGGCTGCCGACCGGGGAGCAGTACGACTGGCAGCACGGCTCGCTGACCGAGGGCCTGCTGGAGGCCGACTGGGCCGAGTGCGCGGAGTCGTTCGCGGCGCTCGGTCATCCCGTCCGGCTGCGGCTGCTGCGCGAGGTCGTCGGCGGCCGGCGCACCGCGGCCGAGCTCGCCGAGCTGGACGAGATCGGCACGACCGGCCAGATCTACCACCACCTGCGCCAACTGACCGGTGCGGGCTGGCTCCACACCACGGGCCGGGGCCGCTACGAGGTGCCGCCGGGGCGGGTCGTACCGCTGCTGGTGGCGTTGGCGACGGCTCGTCCGTGACACCGACCGAACTGGGGGAACGATGTCCGCACGCAAACTCGCCAAGATCGTCTACCGCGCCCTGCAGCTGGCCTTCGTCGGCCTGGTGATCGCCCACTCCCTGCTGGATCTGGGATATCCGTGGTGGTGGAACTTCCTGCCGATCGCCCTGTCCTTCGTGATCCTCTTCGTGGTCAACCGCTGGGGCGGCGCCCCGGACAGCCCCCGCGCCGCCCGGGAGCCGGTCGAGGTCGGCCCGCCGGTCGCCGGCCGCTGGTCGGCGCTGAACAGCCCGGCCGACCGCACGCCGAGCCACGGCACGCACGCCTACGGCCAGACCTTCGCCATCGACGTCGTCGCCGAGCCCGAGGAGGGCGTCCGCCCGGGCTTCCGGTGGCTGTGGCCGATCGCCCGCCGCAACAGCGCCTTCCCCGCCTTCGGGGCCCCGCTGCTCGCGGTGGCCGACGCCGCCGTCGTACGCGCCGTCGACGACCAGCGCGACCACCTCAGCCGCACCTCGCTGCTCGCGCTGACGTACCTGATGCTCGTGGAGGCGTCCGTACGCGACCTGTCCGGCGTCAGGCGGGTCGTCGGCAACCACGTCGTCCTCGACCTCGGCGACGGCACCTTCGCGCTCTACGCCCACCTGCGCAACGGCTCGCTCACCGTCCGCGAGGGAGACCGGGTGACCGCCGGCCGGCAGCTGGCCCGCTGCGGCAACTCCGGCAACTCCACCGAGCCCCACCTCCACTTCCAGCTGATGGACGGCCCCGACCCGGACACCGCCCGCGGCGTCCCCTTCACCTGGCGGGGCCTCGGAGTCCCCCGCAACCGCGAGATCTTCGAGGCCCCTACGGCGCAGTCGCAGGCCGCATAGGCTGCCGTTCATGCCCCCGGCCAAGAAGCGCGCCCGTGCCTACGACCCCGTCAAGATCCGTACCGCGGTGCTCGCGCAGTTCGGGCACGTACGGCAGGCCGTGCACGGCCTCACCGGCGAGCAGCTCGCGCTGCCCACCCGGCTGCCCGGCTGGACCGTACGGGAGCTGGCCGCGCACGTGACCATGGCCGTGGGGAGCGTCAACCGCAACCTCGACCGCGACGAGCCGGCGAAGGCCGAACTGACGCTGCTGGACTGGCCCTTCGCCACCGCGGCCCGCGCCGCCGACATCTCCGACCGCACCCAGGACCTCGCCACCGCCAACCCCGACCTCGACGCCCTCTACACCCGCACCGGGGAACGGCTCGCGCGGAACCTGGCGGAGGCACCCGGCGACCGCCTCCTCGCCGCCCGCACCGGCACCATGACCCTCGCCGACTACCTGGTCACCCGCACCGTCGAACTCGTCGTCCACACCGACGACCTCAACGCCGCCGTCCCCGGCCTCGACATCCCGTACGACCGCCAGGCCCTCGCCGCCTGCACCCGGCTGCTCGCCGACGCGCTCGCCGCGAAGGCGCCCGGCGGTTCGACCGAGGTGCGGATCCCGCCGTACGCCGTCGTGCAGTGCGTCGAGGGGCCCAGGCACACCCGGGGCACCCCGCCCAACGTCGTCGAGACCGACCCGCTGACCTGGATCCGGCTCGCGACCGGGCGGGTGACCTGGCGGGACGCCGTCGAGGGGGCCGAGGTCAGCGCCAGCGGGGAGCGCGCGGACCTCGGGGCCCTGCTGCCGCTCCTGGCGTGATCGGCGACGACCGGCGACCGGGGCCGGCAAGCGGAACGGAGCGGAACCGGTCCCGTGTCCCTCCCGTCCCACCGGCATGGACACACTCGGCACGGACACAAAGCGACTGGCCGCCCTCGCCGCACTGACCCTGCTCCCGTTCGCCGCCGCCTGCGGCAGCAAGGACGCGGGCAGCGAATCGGTCGGGCCCGGGGCCGCGGCCTCCGTCACCGGCGTCCACTGGGCCGTCGACGGGGTCACCGTCGACGGCAGGAAGAGCGACGCCCCGAGCGGCGCCTGGCTCAGCATCGCCGACGGCGGCAAGGTCAAGGGCAGCCTCGGCTGCAACAACTTCGGCGCGGACGCGGCGTTCGCCGACGACCACGTGACCTTCGAGCAGGTGCGGGCGACCGAGATGGCCTGCGAGGGCGTACCGCCGGACTTCGAGCAGACCCTCGCCCGCACCCTCGCCGACGGCGACCTCGGCGCCGAGGTCGACGGCGACAGGCTCACCCTCACCACCGCGGACGGCGACCGGGTCGCCCTCACCCGGCAGGAGGGCGCCCCGCTCCACGGCACGAAGTGGACCGTCACCAGCCCGGACACCGGCGGCAAGGCCCACCTCACGTTCGACCGGAAGACCTCAGAGGTCAGCGGCAGCCTCGGCTGCAACAAGGTGAAGGCGACGGCGACGGTCCGCGACGGCAGTATCACCCTCGGCACCGCGTCCACCACGCGCATGATGTGCGACACCTCACTCATGAATACGGAGAAGACCCTCCTCGGCCTCTTCGACGGCACCGTGAAGTACGGGATCGATCACCGCAACCTCACTCTGACCAGCGAAAACGGCGAGCGTGTGACCGCGGTCGCCGCAGAGTGATCGTTTACAGGCGCGTATCCCCAATTCGGACCAGTGGTCGATCTCGCCTACACTCGGTGCCGTGCCACGTGGTGACGGTCGACTCAATCACGATCTGCTCCCCGGCGAGAAAGGCCCCCAGGACGCGTGTGGCGTCTTCGGTGTCTGGGCTCCGGGCGAAGAGGTCGCAAAGCTCACGTACTTCGGGCTCTACGCCCTCCAGCATCGGGGCCAGGAATCCGCGGGAATCGCGGTCAGCAACGGCTCCCAGATCCTCGTCTTCAAGGACATGGGCCTCGTTTCCCAGGTCTTCGACGAGACCTCCCTCGGTTCGCTCCAAGGTCATATCGCGGTGGGCCACGCCCGCTACTCGACGACCGGTGCCTCCGTCTGGGAGAACGCCCAGCCGACGTTCCGCGCGACCGGGCACGGTTCCATCGCGCTCGGCCACAACGGCAACCTGGTCAACACGGCCCAGCTCGCCGAGATGGTCGCCGACCTGCCCAAGCAGGAGGGCGGCCGCACCCCGCGCGTGGCGGCCACCAACGACACCGACCTGCTCACCGCGCTGCTCGCGGCCCAGGTCGACGAGGACGGCAAGCCGCTGACCATCGAGGAGGCCGCCCACCAGGTCTTCCCGCAGGTCCAGGGCGCCTTCTCGCTCGTCTTCATGGACGAGCACACCCTCTACGCGGCCCGTGACCCGCAGGGCATCCGCCCGCTGGTCCTCGGCCGCCTGGAGCGCGGCTGGGTCGTGGCCTCCGAGTCCGCCGCCCTCGACATCTGCGGCGCCAGCTTCGTCCGCGAGGTCGAGCCGGGCGAGTTCGTCGCCATCGACGAGAACGGCCTGCGCACCTCTCGATTCGCGGAAGCGAAGCCCAAGGGCTGCGTCTTCGAGTACGTGTACCTGGCCCGCCCGGACACCGACATCGCCGGCCGCAACGTCTACCTCTCCCGAGTGGAGATGGGCCGCCGGCTCGCCAAGGAAGCCCCGGTCGAGGCCGACCTGGTCATAGCGACCCCGGAATCCGGCACCCCGGCCGCGATCGGCTACGCGGAGGCCAGCGGCATCCCGTTCGGCGCGGGCCTGGTGAAGAACGCCTACGTCGGCCGTACGTTCATCCAGCCCTCGCAGACCATCCGCCAGCTCGGCATCCGTCTGAAGCTGAACCCGCTGAAGGAAGTCATCAAGGGCAAGCGTCTGGTCGTCGTCGACGACTCGATCGTGCGCGGCAACACCCAGCGCGCCCTGGTCCGCATGCTCCGCGAGGCGGGCGCGGCCGAGGTCCACATCCGGATCTCCTCGCCGCCCGTGAAGTGGCCCTGCTTCTTCGGCATCGACTTCGCCACCCGCGCCGAGCTGATCGCCAACGGCATGTCGATCGAGGAGATCGGCACCTCCCTCGGCGCCGACTCGCTGTCCTACATCTCCATCGACGGCATGATCGAGGCGACCACCATCGCCAAGCCGAACCTCTGCCGCGCCTGCTTCGACGGCGAGTACCCGATGGAGCTCCCGGACCCCGAGCTGCTCGGCAAGCAGCTCCTGGAGACCGAGCTCGCGGCCGGTACGGCCGCACCGGCTGCCGTCGACGCGATCCGTCGCCCGTAAGCCCAGTAACCAACCCGAAAGATCCCAGGCAATGTCTGAGACTGTTGTGCCCGGCGGAGCCTCCTACGCGGCGGCCGGCGTCGACATCGAGGCGGGCGACCGCGCGGTCGAGCTGATGAAGGAGTGGGTCAGGAAGACCCGGCGCCCCGAGGTCCTCGGCGGCCTCGGCGGTTTCGCCGGCCTCTTCGACGCCTCCGCCCTCAAGCGCTACGAGCGTCCCCTGCTCGCCTCCGCCACCGACGGCGTCGGCACCAAGGTCGACATCGCGCGCCAGATGGGCGTCTACGACACCATCGGCCACGACCTGGTCGCGATGGTCATGGACGACATCGTGGTGTGCGGCGCCGAGCCGCTGTTCATGACCGACTACATCTGTGTCGGCAAGGTCCACCCCGAGCGGGTCGCCGCCATCGTGAAGGGCATCGCCGAGGGCTGTGTGCTCGCCGGCTGCGCCCTGGTCGGCGGCGAGACGGCCGAGCACCCGGGTCTGCTGGGCGAGGACGACTTCGACGTCGCCGGCGCCGGTACGGGTGTCGTGGAGGCCGACCGGCTGCTCGGCCCGGATCGCATCCGTACGGGTGACGCGGTGATCGCCATGGCGGCGTCCGGCCTTCACTCGAACGGGTACTCGCTGGTCCGCCACGTGCTGCTGAACCAGGCCGGTCTCGCGCTGGACGCGCAGATCGAGGAGTTCGGCCGCACCCTCGGCGAGGAGCTGCTGGAGCCCACGAAGATCTACTCGCTGGACTGCCTGGCCCTCACCCGCACCACCGACGTGCACGCGTACAGCCACGTCACGGGTGGCGGTCTGGCCGCCAACCTGGCCCGGGTGATCCCGGACGGCCTGCACGCGGTCGTCGACCGCTCCACCTGGACCCCGGCCCCGATCTTCGACCTCGTCGGCAGGACCGGCTCGGTCGAGCGCCTGGAGCTGGAGAAGACCCTGAACATGGGCGTCGGCATGATCGCGATCGTGCCGGAGGAGTCCACGGACGCGGCCCTGGCCACCCTGGCCGACCGCGGGGTCGACGCCTGGGTGGCGGGCGAGATCACGGACCGCGGCGAGCACACCACCGGTGCCGCCCTGGTCGGCGACTACGCGAGCTGAGCCCGGCGACAGCAGCGCAAAACCCGGTCCGGCGGGTATCCGCTCAGGACCGGGTCAGGCACTGCTGGGTAGTCAAGCGCCGCGGCGTTGTTGCGACGTGGGACCGGACTCGTCGTCCTCGTCGTCCTCATCGTCGTCGTTGTAGAGATCCGCGTACTGGGCGTACGGGTCGTCGTCGTCTTCGTCGTCCTCGAACGGCTCGCCGTTCGGCGGCTGGCTCGAAGTCGAAGCGCCCAGCTCGTTGGCCAGACGCGACAGGTCAGTCCCGCCGCTGTTGTACTTCAGCTGGCGGGCGACCTTCGTCTGCTTGGCCTTGGCCCGGCCGCGCCCCATGGCTCGACCCCCTCGGTGACGGGGCTCGACGGCCCCAGAGTCTTGACACGCGTTCATGATCTGGAACGGGCTCTCCTCGGAGAGACCGGTCCGTAGGGCTTCCACGGTACCTGAGCCCGCGCCCATACGGTACGTCGCCCGCAGCACGTGCCTGGTTCCAGAACCCTCGGAGCGCCCTGTCCCCGCTGGTCAACCGCGATTTTAACCACTTCTTGGCGGCCGACCCGCCGACGAACGTGAGAGTTCTCTCTAAGTGTGCGCCGACGGGTACCGGTCAAACCCGATCAGCGCGTCCGGCGCGCTGACGCGGCCTCGTGCATCCGCTGTTCGGCGATCCGGTCGGCCGCGGCGGCCGGCGGAATCCCATCCGTCTTCGCACGTGCGAATATGGCCAGCGTGGTGTCGTAGATCTTCGCGGCCTTCGCCTTGCACCGGTCGAAGTCGAAGCCGTGCAGTTCGTCGGCCACCTGGATGACGCCGCCGGCGTTCACCACGTAGTCGGGCGCGTAGAGGATGCCGCGGTCGGCGATGTCCTTCTCGACGCCCGGGTGGGCGAGCTGGTTGTTGGCCGCGCCGCACACCACCTTGGCGGTCAGCGCCGGGACGGTGTCGTCGTTCAGGGCGCCGCCGAGCGCGCAGGGGGCGTAGATGTCGAGGCCCTCGACGCGGATCAGGGTCGCGGTGTCCGCGACCGCGCTCACGCCCTCCGGGTGCGCGGCGAGGATCCGGCCGACGGCCTCCTCGCGCACGTCCGTGATGACGACCTCGGCGCCCTCGGCGCGCAGGTGCTCCACCAGGTGGTGGCCGACCTTGCCGACGCCGGCGATGCCGACCTTGCGGCCGCGCAGCGACGGGTCGCCCCACAGGTGCTGGGCGGAGGCGCGCATGCCCTGGTACACGCCGAAGGCGGTGAGGACGGAGGAGTCGCCGGCGCCGCCGTTCTGCGGGGAGCGTCCGGTGGTCCAGCGGCACTCACGGGCCACGACGTCCATGTCGGCGACGTAGGTGCCGACGTCGCAGGCGGTGACGTAGCGGCCGCCGAGCGAGGCCACGAACCGGCCGTAGGCCAGCAGCAGCTCCTCGGACTTGATCAGATCGGGGTCCCCGATGATCACGGCCTTGCCGCCGCCGTGGTCGAGCCCGGCCATGGCGTTCTTGTAGGACATCCCGCGCGCGAGGTTCAGCGCGTCGGCGACGGCCTCTTCCTCGGTCGCGTACGGGTAGAAGCGCGTACCGCCGAGGGCAGGGCCCAGGGCGGTGGAATGGATGGCGATGACGGCCTTGAGGCCGCTGGCGCGGTCCTGGCAGAGCACGACCTGCTCATGACCGCCCTGGTCCGAGTGGAACAGGGTGTGCAGGACGCCGTGTGTTACGTCGGTCACTGTGGTGACTCCTGAGTACGGTGCGGCGGTTGGAGCTGGCTCCCGTACGGGTGGCGGGAGAGCAGTTGAGCATGAGATTAAACCCGCCGGCGCCCGTCCAACCCGCAGTGCTCAGCATCACCTACGAGCGGAGTACGTCCGTGCGACGATTTGCATAGTTTTCCCGCGCATTTGTCGGCGGGTTTCGCAGGTTTCCCTGGCAGACGGCGGGGGAGAGAGCAGGCGTGCCCAAGGTGTCCTCGGTGATCGTCCCGTACGCGACGTATCTGCGGGTCTATGAACCGCTGGCGGCCTTCCCGGAGCCGGAGCGCGGCCACTGGGCGCGCTACGCCCGCCGCCCCGACCGTCCCTCGTACCAGGACGAACTGCGCCGTTCCCTGGCGGACTTGCTGCCCACCCCGCCCGTCCCGGTGCCGGTGCAGGAGAGCGGCGACGCCTTCGTGCTGGAGATCGACGGGGTGCTGTGCGTGTGCCCGTGGCGCACCCGGCTGCGTGGCTGGCAGGCGCTCGGGGAGCTGGCCGACGAGCTGCCGAGGCCGGTCCTGGACGCGGTGCTGCCCGAGTTCGTACGTCAGCAGGCGGCCCAGGACTACGAGCGCTGGCTGGCCCGCAACCCGGACGCGCGGCCGTGGATCCGCACCTCGACCTGGCAGGTGCCGCTGCACTGGTTCGTGCTGGTCTCGGACGAGGAGCGGCGGTTCGACAAGGGCTCGGGCGAGATCCCCCCGATGCTGCGCTACCGGACGCCGATGGTGCAGGCGCGCCGGCGGGTGGCGCGGGCCCTGCGGACGCTGAAGGACACCATCGACGAAGGGCCCCTCATCGAGGGCCTGGTCGACGTCGGGCGCTGGCTGGAGGAGTTCCACCCCCGCTCGCTGGTCGAACTGGACTACGGCGGTCTGGTGCACACCCTCCCGGCCGGCGAGCTGGAGGACGACCACTCGGCGGCCGACGTGGCCGACGGCATCGAGGCGCTGCGGCAGGGCGACGGGGCGGGGGCCGGAGAGGCCTACGCGCGGCTCGTGGAGCGCTGGCGGTCGGTGCGGGACCGGCGTTCGGCCAACTGAGCCGGCGCCGCCGGAGTGACCTGGAGCACTCCGGCCGGTGTGATCTGACGCACTGTGTGACGTAACGAACTGGCGTTTGACGGGACGCCCGTTTTGGGGTTTCGTGCTGGTTCTGAGGTTCTTGATGCCTCGTCAACAAGGGACGTAGGTCCCGATCCGGGCGTATGCATCAAGGGTGCGTCAACGGCCGCAAGCGTGACGGAATGCACGTACGCGGCTCTTGCGTCCCTAACCCCCCCTCGTGCCAAAATAGGACAAGGAGTCCGGGGAGGACTCCATCTCGACATTGCACGCTTTGGGGGGTCTTGGGACTCCTGCACGCCACTGTGACTGATCGTCACAGTGGCGTGACTGTCCGCTATGGCATGGTCCATCGGCATCCGTCGCTGATGAACACCTGGGAGGGCAATTCCATCGGTTTGGCCGACGCGGCTGGACAGATGGTGTAGTTGTAGTGCCGAGGACAAGCCGTTCGTCCTATAACCGACTCGACTCGCGTCCGCCATTTCGGGCAACGCGGGTCAAGGTGCAGAATTTAGAGGAAAGAACCGAGAAGGTTCGGTTCTCCCGAGGAGGCCGCTCATGACCGCTCGCACCCCTGATGCCGAGCCGCTGCTGACCCCGGCTGAGGTCGCCACGATGTTCCGCGTCGACCCCAAGACGGTCACGCGGTGGGCGAAGGCCGGGAAGCTCACTTCCATCCGTACGCTCGGCGGTCACCGCCGTTACCGCGAGGCTGAGGTCCGCGCTCTGCTCGCGGGTATTCCGCAGCAGCGCAGCGAGGCCTGAACAGCTTCATAACCGGACAAACCGGCGGTTCCCCCAACTCGCCGTAGCGTCCGGGCCCTAGCTCCAAGCGACGCGGGTCCTGCCCCAACAGAGCCCACGCCCAAGCCGACAGAACACTTCAGGCACGCAACAAGGGTGCGTCGTAGATCGCGCTGGACTCCGCCGGGTCCAGCGCGATCTTTTTTGTGCGCGGAGTGTGCGCCGGCCGGTGGCCCTGTGAGTGGGCTTGTCGGAGTCTGGGGAGGCCTGTCGGATCTCCGGTGCGCTCACTCTGGGTGTCCGCCGCGTGTGAGCTGTGTACCCGCCCGGAGAGGGGTGGGTGGGCGCCGGACGAGGCCCGAAACCAGCGCGGATGCTGGTGCAATTGCACATATTAAATTGACCAGTTGCAGGAGGGGTGTAAGACCTACCCCCCAGGAAACTTATGCGGTGACTCCCGTCACATGCCACAGTGCTTGTTGCCTCCGGCCTATGTGCGCTAAAGGGAGGCGCACGCTCCAGCGGCCCACGGCCGGACGGGAGTTGAGTGGCCGACGCTCATGTCGAGGACGGGGCCTCGTCCCCCGTGACCTCGTCCGGAGCCGGCTGGTAGGCGCGCGTCCCCGAGTCCATCGCGAGCCGCAGCAGGCGGTGGCAGATCGGGCAGTGTCGCGTGCGATGTCGATAGGAGCTGGCGGCCGACAGGTGCGCGCGGAGCAGGGCCCGCGTCTCGTGCCTAGCGGTTGCCGCCATGTCCCACCTCCAGGGGCCACGCGAGGAAGGGCCCTGATTTCTGGGTACCTAGCGAATGTGACTCCGTCAAGGCGGCCTGCGGGCCACTCGAACACGGGAAGGGCCCGCGGCCGGGGCAGGACGGGGCGAGGAAGCGTCCGCATCATGGAGAGACAGGGACGAAGAAGGGCCCCCATCCCTCGCACCGTGAGGAAGGGCCCGCGTCCTTGCCGGATGCGGGCCCTTCACTCTCGCTGCGGTCCTGACGGGATTTGCTGTATCCGATTGCGGCTGCGCCGCGGGCGCGGCCTCCGCCTCGGCAGGGTGGTGGGTGGGTGTGGTGCGGGCATGTGGAAAGGCCCGCGTCCTTGCCGGATGCGGGCCCTTCACTCTCGCTGCGGTCCTGACGGGATTTGAACCCGCGGCCTCCACCTTGACAGGGTGGCGAGCACTCCAAACTGCTCCACAGGACCTGGTTTCGCTGCGCGATTCGTGCGTTGCGCTGCGAGAAGAGACTGTACAGGAGCCTGAGCCCCCTGGTCGAACTCACCTAGCGTAAACAGTCTGTTACGGCGCCAGCGCGTCGATCGTCTTCACGATCCGCTTGTCCGAGATCGGGTACGCGGTGCCGAGCGCGTGGGCGAAGTAGCTGACGCGGAGCTCCTCCAGCATCCAGCGCACGTCGAGGACCTGCTGCGGTACCGGACGCCCCTGCGGCATCTGCTCCAGCAGCCAGGCGTACTCGTCGCGCATCTCGTGGACCTTCTCCATGCGCGTGGTGTCCCGCTGGACGTTCGTCGGCATCTGCTGGAGCCGGCGGTCCACCGCGATCAGGTAGCGCATCAGGTCGGGCAGGCGCCGCAGCCCCGCCTCCGTCACGAAACCGGGCTTCACAAGCCCGTCCAGCTGCCCCCGCACATCCGTGAGGTTCGCCAGCAGCGCGGGGCTGCGTACGGCGTTCAGACGGCGCTCCGCGGCCTGCCACGCGGCGAGGACCTGCTGCACCTGGCCCACCGCACGGACCGTCGTGTCGACGATCTCGGCACGCACCTTGTCGTAGAGCTTGCGGTGCGACTCCTCGTCCCACGCCGGTCCCCCGAAGTCCCCGATCAGCTTGTCCGCCGCCGCCATCGCGCAGTCGTCGAACAGGCCCTGGATCGAGCCGTGGGGGTTGGCGGACAGGGCGAGCTTCTGGGCGTTGGTCAGCTTCTCCGAGGCGAACTTCGCCGGGTTG
Organism: Streptomyces sp. bgisy027; assembly: GCF_057710365.1. Lineage (NCBI taxonomy): Bacteria > Bacillati > Actinomycetota > Actinomycetes > Kitasatosporales > Streptomycetaceae > Streptomyces > Streptomyces sp. bgisy027. The sequence continues at coordinate 65,244 of NZ_JBYIVZ010000032.1, read as the reverse complement.
ACCGGGATGTTGCGCAGGATCAGCCGGCGGGTGCCCTTCCACATCGCCTGCTGCTGCTCGGCCTCGGTGTCGAAGAGGCGGACCGACACCGTGTCGCCGTCGTCCACCAGCGCCGGGTACGCCTTGACCGGCTGGCCGGCGCGGCGGGTCTCGAAGACGCGGGTGAGCGTGCCGATGGACCAGTCGGTCAGGCCCTTGCGCTCCAGGGACTCCCCGCCCTCGCGGGAGGCGGTGGCCGCCGCGGCCTGCGAGAGGGCCTTGCGCGCCTTCGGCTTCATCCGGAGCTGCAGGCTCTCCAGGTCCTTGTCCTCGGCCAGCTTGCGACGCCGCTCGTCGACGATGCGGAAGGTGATCCGCAGATGGTCCGGGACCCTCGCCCAGTCGAAGTCGTCCGCCTCGAAGGGCACGCCCACCATGCGCTTCAGCTCGCGCGCCATGGTCACCGTCAGCGGTTCCTGCAAGGGGGCCGCGGTGTCCAGGAACCGTTTGGCGAAGTTCGGGGCCGGCACGTAGTTGCGGCGGATCGGCTTGGGGAGGGAACGGATCAGCTCCGTCACCAGCTCCTCCCTGAGGCCCGGGATCTGCCAGTCGAAGCCCTCGTCGGTGACCTGGTTGAGGACCTGGAGCGGGAGGTGGACGGTCACACCGTCCGCGTCCGCACCCGGCTCGAACTGGTACGTCACGCGGAACTTGAGCTGTCCCTGCCGCCAGGAGTCGGGGTAGTCGGCCTTGGTGACCGCCTCCGCCGACTCCCGGATGAGCATCTCGCGCTCGAAGTCCAGGAACTCCGGCTCCTCGTGCCGCTTGCGCTTCCACCAGGAGTCGAAGTGGGCCCCGGAGACGACGTGTTCGGGCACCCGGGCGTCGTAGAAGTCGAACAGCGTCTCGTCGTCGACGACGATGTCCCGGCGCCGGGCCCGGTGTTCGAGTTCCTCGACCTCGCTCAGCAGCTTGCGGTTGTCGGCGAAGAACTTGTGGTGCGTGCGCCAGTCGCCCTCGACCAGGGCGTTGCGGATGAACAGCTCGCGGCTGGCCTCCGGGTCGATCCGGCCGTAGTTGACCTTGCGCTGGGCGACGATCGGGACGCCGTACAGGGTGACCTTCTCGTACGCCATCACCGCCGCCTGGTCCTTCTCCCAGTGCGGCTCGGAGTACGTGCGCTTCAGGAGGTGCTCGGCGAGCGGTTCGACCCACTCGGGCTCGATCTTCGCGTTGACGCGGGCCCAGAGGCGGGAGGTCTCGACGAGCTCGGCGGACATCACGAAGCGCGGGGGCTTCCTGAACAGGGACGAGCCCGGGAAGATCGCGAACTTCGCGTTGCGGGCACCGATGTACTCGTTGCGTCCGCCGTCCTTGCGCGCGCCGGGGCCGGAGTCCTTGGACTCCTTCACGTCCTTCATCCCGATGTGGGACAGCAGGCCGGCGAGGAGGGAGACGTGGACCCGGTCGTCGGGGGCGTCGTCCTCGTTGAGGTGGATGCCCATCTGCTTGGCGACCGTGCGCAACTGCGTGTAGATGTCCTGCCATTCGCGAATGCGCAGGAAGTTGAGGTACTCCTGCTTGCACATCCGGCGGAACGACGACGAGCCCCGCTCGCGCTGCTGCTCGCGGACGTAGCGCCACAGGTTGAGGAAGGCGAGGAAGTCGCTCGTCTCGTCCTTGAAGCGGGCGTGCTGCTGGTCGGCCTGGGCCTGTTTGTCGGCCGGCCGCTCGCGCGGGTCCTGGATGGACAGCGCCGCCGCTATGACCATGACCTCGCGGACGCAGCCGTTCCTGTCGGCCTCCAGGACCATGCGGGCGAGGCGCGGGTCGACGGGCAGCTGGGCGAGCTTGCGGCCGGTCTGCGTGAGCCGCTTGCGTACGTCCTTCTCGGCCGGGTCGATCGCGCCCAGCTCCTGCAGGAGCTGGACGCCGTCGCGGATGTTGCGGTGGTCCGGCGGGTCGATGAAGGGGAACTTCTCGATGTCGCCGAGCCCGGCAGCGGTCATCTGGAGGATGACGGAGGCGAGGTTCGTACGGAGGATCTCCGCGTCCGTGAACTCCGGGCGGGCGACGAAGTCGTCCTCGGAGTACAGCCGGATGCAGATGCCGTCGCTGGTGCGGCCGCAGCGGCCCTTGCGCTGGTTGGCGCTGGCCTGCGAGACGGGCTCGATGGGCAGCCGCTGCACCTTGGTGCGGTGGCTGTAGCGGCTGATCCGGGCGAAGCCGGGGTCGATGACGTACTTGATCCCGGGCACCGTGAGGGAGGTCTCGGCGACGTTGGTCGCCAGAACGATCCTGCGGCCGGTGTGCTGCTGGAAGACCCGGTGCTGCTCGGCGTGCGAGAGACGGGCGTAGAGCGGGAGGACCTCGGTGAAGCGGTAGTTCCTCTTCACGAGCGCGTCGGCCGTGTCCCTGATCTCCCGCTCTCCCGAGAGGAAGACCAGGATGTCGCCCTTGCCCTCGCCCTGGAGCTCCTCGACGGCATCGCAGATCGCGGTGATCTGATCGCGGTCGGCGTCCTCGGAGTCCTCCTCCAGCAGCGGCCGGTAGCGCACCTCCACCGGATACGTCCGCCCGCTGACCTCGACGATCGGCGCGTCCCCGAAGTGCCGGGAGAACCGCTCGGGGTCGATGGTCGCGGAGGTGATGACGACCTTGAGATCGGGCCGCTTGGGCAGCAACTGCGCGAGATATCCCAGCAGGAAGTCGATGTTGAGGGACCGCTCGTGGGCCTCGTCGATGATGATCGTGTCGTAGGCGCGCAGCTCGCGGTCGGTCTGGATCTCGGCGAGCAGGATGCCGTCCGTCATCAGCTTGATGAAGGTGCCGTCGGGATTCACCTGGTCGGTGAAGCGCACCTTCCAGCCCACGGACTCGCCCAGCGGCGTGTCCAGCTCCTCCGCGACGCGCTCGGCGACCGTGCGGGCCGCGATACGGCGGGGCTGGGTGTGCCCGATCATGCCCCTGACCCCGCGCCCGAGCTCCAGACAGATCTTCGGGATCTGGGTCGTCTTGCCGGAACCGGTCTCACCGGCGACGATCACGACCTGGTGATCGCGGATGGCCGCCGCGATCTCGTCCTTCTTCTGGCTGACCGGCAGCTGCTCGGGATAGGTGACGGCCGGGAGACGGGTGCGCCGGGTGGCGATGCGCTCCTCGCCCTTGGCGACCTCCGCCTCGATCTCCGCGAGCACGGCGGCCCGCGCCTCCGGCTTACGGATCTTGCGGGCACCTTCGAGCCGCCGACCGAGCCGGTGCGCGTCGCGCAGCGACAGCTCGTTCAGGCGGGGGGCCAGGGGGCCGAGGGCGGGGGCGGGGTGCGTAGACATACGGGACCCAGGATCTCATCCCGGCGAAATCCGTGGCGAACGCTTTTGTGGCACCCAGCAGAAAGGCCCCGATCCGGGGATCGGGGCCTTGACTGTGGCTGGGGCCGGGGTCGAACCGGCGACCTATCGCTTTTCAGGCGATCGCTCGTACCAACTGAGCTACCCAGCCATCAAGGCTTCTTTCGAAGCCTTGGCGGTCCTGACGGGATTTGAACCCGCGGCCTCCACCTTGACAGGGTGGCGAGCACTCCAAACTGCTCCACAGGACCTTGCTTTGCGTACGACAGTGTCGCACACCGTACTGCGTGCCCCCAACGGGATTCGAACCCGTGCTACCGCCTTGAAAGGGCGGCGTCCTAGGCCGCTAGACGATGAGGGCTATCGGCCCGCCTGGGCGCCTCTCAGCGCGTCGGGGACGTGAGAAGCATATGGGATGGCGGGAGGTATCGCCAAAACGGTTTACGGGGAGGCGCTGGGGGACGAGCCGGTCGGGCTCGGGGAGTCCGTCGCGCCCGGCTGGTTCTCCTCCACCAGGTGGCGCCGCACCTCGGCGGTGGTCAGGCCCAGGCCGCCCAGTTCGATCTCGTCCCAAGCCTGGAGGCGGCGGGTGCCGCGGTCGAAGTAGAGGATCGACGTCTGGATGGGGTCGGGGTGCTTGCCCTCGACCGCGCGCAGACCGCTGCCGCCGGTGGAGCCCTCCAGGCGCAGCCGGGTGCCGTACCGCAGGACCTCCATCTCCTGGTGGTGGAGGTGGCCGGCCAGGGCCAGCGGGACCTCGCCGTCGGTCTGGCGCACGGCCACCGGTTCGTGGGCGACGGCCACGTCGACGGGGGTGCCGGCGGCCCGCTGGTCGCGCAGGGCCGTGGCCAGGCGGGCGCCCGCGAGCTCGTTGGCTGCGTCGCCGCCGGCGACCTGGGAGCGGTCGGGGGTGAACTGGGGGTCGCCGATGCCGGCGAAGCGCAGGCCGGCGATGGTGCGGGCCTTGCCGTCGTCGAGGACGTGGACGTTCTTGAGGCCCTCCAGGTAGCGCTGGGTCAGCCGGGAGTCGTGGTTGCCGCGCACCCAGACGTAGGGGGCGCCGAGGTCCTGGACGGGGTCGAGGAAGCCGTTCTCGGCGGCCGTGCCGTGGTCCATGGTGTCGCCCGAGTCGACGATCACGTTGACCTTGTACTGGCTCACCAGCGAGGCGATGATCTTCCAGCTCGCCGGGTTGAGGTGGATGTCGGACACGTGCAGGACCCGGATGGTGCTCGGGTCCGGGGCGTAGGCGGGGAGGGTGGAGGTGGCGTCGTAGAGCTTGGTCACGTTGGTGACCAGGCGGGCCAACTCCTTCTGGTAGACGTCGAATTCGGTGACGATGCTGCGCGCGTTGCCGACCAGGGACGGCGCGGAGGAGAGCAGGCCGGAGAACTTCGGCTCCAGAACGGACTCGGGGTTCCAGGTCGCGTACGCCGTGCCGCCCGAGGCGGCCAGCAGGGTCAGGGCCATGCCGCCGGCGGCCAGGGCGCGGCGGGGGCAGCGGTAGACCGCGAGGCCGAGGGCCGCGGCGCCGGTGACGACGGCCACGCAACTGCGCACGGCGAGGTCGCGGGTGCCGTGGGCGACGTCCTGCGCGACCTCGTCCTGGAGGCCGGAGAGCCGCTCGGGGTGGTCGACCAGGGCCTGGGCGCGCTCCGGGTCGAGCTGGTCGACGTTGACGTCCAGCCGGACGGGCGCGATGTGGCTGTCGAGGGTGAGGGCGCCCAGCGGGGAGACGTTGATCTTCGTGCCGCCGGTGAGGGAGGGGCGCAGGGTCATCGTGGTGTTCATGGGGCCGACCGGGGCGCGTACGTTGCCGACGATCAGCAGGCCGAGCCAGGCGCCGAGGAGGACGACGGTGAGCAGGCCGAGGGCGCGTGTCCACGGGTGGGGCTGGGTGACGAGCTCCGGTGTGGGCAGCGGGCGGCGGGTCGAGTAGCGGCGGGCGAGGGCGCGCGGGGCCCTGGGGACGTGGGCGAGAACCTTCATGACTGCGGCGGGGACGCGGGCCATTGGTCCCGTATGCCCAAGTGCGCCGCTGGATATGCGGGGCCGTTGGCGGCTCCTTCCCGGACGGGTCGTACCCGACAATGGGCGTGTGCTGGAGATGACGCGCGAGGAGTTCGAGGAACTGGTCGCCGAGGCGTTGGACCGGATTCCGCCGGAGCTGACACGGCTGATGGACAACGTCGCGGTGTTCGTCGAGGACGAACCGCCCGCGGACGACCCCGAGCTGCTCGGGTTGTACGAGGGGACTCCGCTCACCGATCGCGGGGAGTGGTACGCCGGGGTGCTGCCGGACCGGATCACGATCTACCGGGGGCCGACACTGCGGATGTGCGCGTCGCGGGCGGAGGTCGTCGAGGAGACCGAGGTGACCGTGGTGCACGAGATCGCGCATCACTTCGGGATCGACGACGAGCGCCTGCACGCACTCGGCTACGGGTGAGTCGGGGCCGTCCGGGGCGCGTGGCCGGACCGTGTCGCGGGGCGCGTGTCCTCTTGCAGGTGGCGGGAGTTGGGCAGGTTGACTTCTTCGCCCGCCACTGGAGGTGGCCCCCGTGCGCCCTTTGTACGTACCTGTCCGTCTGGCCGCCACGGTGGTGGCCGTCGCCGCTGCCGCCGGCTGCATGAGTGTGGGCGACGATGCCGGCGGCGGGAACGCGAAGCCGTCGCACTCCGCGGGGCAGCGCGGTGGTGAGGCACCCGACGGGGGTTCGGCCGTGTCCGGGGACGGCTCCGGCTACGGCGCGCACGGCCAGGACGGCAAGCCGGACAAGTCGAAGGACAAGGGCAAGGACGAGAAGAAGGCCGGGAAGTCGGCGTCTCCCGAGGCCTCCCCGTCGGCCGGGGCGAGCGCGTCCGCGCCCGCGGGTGGTGACCGGCCGCCGAAGCCGGGGCAGAGCGAGAAGCCGGGTCCGACGCGGACGGCCGAGCCGTCGCCCACCCGTACGGTGGAACCGGAGCCGACGCCCACCGAGGAGCCGACGACCGCCACGCCGACGCCCACGCAGGCCGAGCCCTCGTCCTCGGCGCACGAGGAGACCGGGCCGCAGCTGGGGCAGCGGGAGCCGGCGCCGGCCGCGGGGTCGCCGGCGTGAGGTTCGGGGGGCGGGGCGATGTCGTCTTGAGTGACGTTGCCTACACCGGCCTCGGTCGGTTTGCCTTGGGGGGATGGGGGTGCGTATGGTGGTAGATCGTTTGATCCCATTTGCCCGGCGCCAACGCAGAGCGCGCCGTGTGGCGCGTACTCTCCCTTGCCGTGGCGGACCGCATTGAGGCGGTCGTAATGCGAATCACGGAGTTGACGGGCGCGTGCCGACGAGACTCCGGAAGGTTTCGCTTACGCATGTCCATTTCCAGTACTGATCACGTCGTCGTGCCCGAGAACGGCGAGAACAACGACGAGACGACCGCCCCCGAGATCACCTTCGCGGACCTCGGTCTGCCCGAGGGCGTCGTGCGCAAGCTCGCGCAGAACGGCGTGACCACCCCCTTCCCGATCCAGGCCGCGACCATCCCGGACGCCCTGGCCGGCAAGGACATCCTGGGCCGCGGTCGCACCGGCTCCGGCAAGACGCTGTCGTTCGGCCTGCCGACGCTGGCCCGCCTCTCCGGCGGCCGCACCGAGAAGCACAAGCCGCGCGCCGTCATCCTCACCCCGACCCGTGAGCTCGCGATGCAGGTCGCGGACGCCCTCCAGCCCTACGGCGACCAGCTCGGCCTGAAGATGAAGGTCGTCTGCGGCGGTACGTCGATGGGCAACCAGATCTACGCCCTGGAGCGCGGCGTCGACGTCCTCGTCGCCACCCCGGGTCGCCTCCGCGACATCATCAACCGCGGCGCCTGCTCCCTCGAGGACGTCGAGGTCGCCGTGCTCGACGAGGCCGACCAGATGTCCGACCTGGGCTTCCTGCCCGAGGTCACCGAGCTGCTCGACCAGGTTCCGGCGGGCGGTCAGCGGATGCTGTTCTCCGCGACCATGGAGAACGAGATCCAGACCCTCGTCGACCGCTACCTGAACGAGCCGGTCAGCCACGAGGTCGACGCCGCCCAGGGCGCGGTGACGACCATGTCGCACCACATCCTGGTCGTGAAGCCCAAGGACAAGGCGCCGGTCACCGCCGCGATCGCCTCCCGCAAGGGCCGCACCATCATCTTCGTCCGCACCCAGCTGGGCGCCGACCGCGTCGCCGAGCAGCTGCGCGACGCAGGCGCGAAGGCCGACGCGCTGCACGGCGGCATGACGCAGGGTGCGCGCACCCGGACGCTGGCCGACTTCAAGGACGGTTACGTCAACGTCCTCGTCGCGACCGACGTCGCGGCGCGCGGCATCCACGTCGACGGCATCGACCTCGTCCTGAACGTGGACCCGGCCGGTGACCACAAGGACTACCTGCACCGCGCCGGGCGTACGGCCCGCGCCGGCCGCACCGGCACGGTCGTCTCGCTCTCCCTCCCGCACCAGCGCCGCCAGATCTTCCGGCTGATGGAGGACGCGGGCGTCGACGCCTCGCGCCACATCATCCAGGGCGGTGCCGCGTTCGACCCGGAGGTCGCCGACATCACCGGCGCCCGTTCGATGACCGAGGTGCAGGCCGAGTCGGCCGGCAACGCCGCTCAGCAGGCCGAGCGCGAGGTCGCCCAGCTCACCAAGCAGCTGGAGCGGGCGCAGCGCCGTGCCGTCGAGCTGCGCGAGGAGTCCGACCGCCTCGTGGCCCGCGCGGCGCGTGAGCGTGGCGAGGACCCGGAGACCGCGGTGGCCGAGGCGCAGGCGGCGGCGGTCGAGTCCGCCGAGACCGTCGAGGTGGCCGTGCCCGAGCAGCCCGCGGCGCAGGACGTCGAGCGGAGCGAGCGTCCGCGCGGCGAGCGCGGTGGCTTCAACCGGGACCGTGAGCGTTCCTTCGACCGTGACCGTGGTGGCCGTTCCTTCGAGCGCCGGGACAACGACCGTGGCGGCTTCCGCCGCGACGACCGCGGTGACCGTGGCTTCGAGCGCCGGGACCGGGACGGCGACCGTGGCGGCTTCCGCCGTGACGACCGCGGTGACCGCGGTGGGCGTTCCTTCGACCGTGACCGTGGCGGCCGTTCCTTCGAGCGTCGCGACAACGACCGTGGCGGCTTCCGCCGTGACGACCGCGGTGAGCGCGGTGGCCGTTCCTTCGACGGCGACCGTGGCGGGCGTTCCTTCGACCGTGACCGTGGTGGCCGTTCCTTCGAGCGCCGGGACAACGACCGTGGCGGCTTCCGCCGCGACGACCGTCCGGCCGGCCGTTCCTACGAGCGCCGTGACGAGCGTGGCGGTCACCGGGGCAGCGACCGTCCCTTCAACCGCGACCGCCGCGACGACCGCCCCGGCTTCCGCGCCGGCGGTCACGACCGCCCCTACGGCCGTCGTGACGACCACCGCGGCGGTGGCTCCTTCGGGCGCCGCGACGACAAGCCGCGCTGGAAGCGCAACGGCTGACGCCTGCTGAGCCGATCCTGAAGGGCCCGTACGACTCCGGTCGTACGGGCCCTTCGCGTGTCGGGGGACGACGGTGCGGCAACCGCGTCCTTTCGACTACGGCCGCCTGAGGGGCGGTTGTCGGGAACACCGCCGGCCGGCGACGGCTGACCTGGGCCGAGTGGTGTGCCGCTGTGGAAGTCCCCGGCCAAGGACCTGTAGTACTTCGGTGCGCGAGGGCTCGTTTCGGCACCCGCGCCACCGCCGACGCGGCCGTGACCCCGATACCCGATCGGAGACACCGCCACGTCCGGCTATGCTCGTGGGGGCAACATCGCCTGGGCCCTTAGCTCAATTGGCAGAGCAGTGGACTTTTAATCCATTGGTTGTGGGTTCGAGTCCCACAGGGCCTACGGCTGGTAGGCGGGGGATATGGCCCCTGACCTGCTACGCAGCGTCCGAGCCGGCGTCAGCTGGCTCGGACGCTGCTTCGTTTCCGGGCTCCTGCGTGAGCGATGCGTGAGCGGGAAGCGCGGCCACCTGCGGCGGTTTTGTGTGAGACCGCCCTCAGCGGATACCCGGCGGGCGTGAGGTACGGCAGTGTGCCCCACGAGTGGGCCGTCTGCCCCGGATGTCTCCATGAGCCTCGGCAGGCGGTGCGCTCCTTACGGGCCTTACGGGTGAGCCCGTCCGGTGCTGCGGGTCGAGTCGGCCGGCGGCGTACGGTGGAGATACCGAGGGCATCACGCACTCCGGCCGTCCTGCCGGGTCGTCCTCGGCGAGAGACGAACCCCGGGCCGTCCGAGCGGCGGTGCGGAGACGGGTCGGCAATCATGCCCGCCGCGATCACAACAACTCCGCACCCTTCCCTGGTCGTTGCGTTTCCCTGCCGAAGGGCGGGGTGATGGCCGTGCAGCGCCTGGACATCCACCGGCGTGACCGGGGGGAGCGGGCCCTCGTCACGCTCGTCGGCGACATCTGGCCGGCCTCGGCGCCCCTGCTGCGGGCCGCGCTGGAGCAGTGCCTGCGCGACGGCATGACCGCCATCGACGTCGATCTCACCACGGTCGGCTCCTGTGACGCCAAGGGCCTGGACGTCTTCCTGACGGCGTCACGGCATGCCGGCCGCGTGCACGCCTGCCTGCACCTGCACCATCCGTGCGCGCAGATCACCCGGCTCCTCGCCTTCACCGGCTCCGCGGCCCTGCTCCGCGATCTGCTGGACACGTCCGCGGCGGGTCCGTCGGCCGGCGGGACGCAGATGTCCGGCGACCGCGCCGGTGCGCCGGTCGTCAAGGACGGGATCCGCCTGCGCAGGCTGACTCGCCGGCAGGTGGAGGGGATGAGCGAGGACATCGCCGACCTGGCCGTGGCCGGGCCCTTCATGCGGGACGACTTCCTGCGGCGGCTTGCCCTCAGCGCCCGACGGCCTGGTTTCGCGCTGCTGGTGGCCGAGACGACGGTGTTGGTGGGGTGCGTCTTCGGGTTTCCGGTGAGTCCCGTCAGCCGGTCCGAGCAGGGGTTGCAGGAGAGCGTCCAACGGCTCACCGGCTGTGCCCGGTTCCTGCTCCTCACTCAGGTCGTGGCGCACCAGCACCCACAGCGCCGCGACATCGGCCGCCGTCTGCAACAGCGTCTGCTGGCCGATGAGCGCACCGAGCTCGGAGTGGCCTTGCTGATTCCTGCCGACCGGGCCGGACAAGCCGCCTACGACTCGTGGGGCTGGCGGAACCACGGGGAGATGGTCGGGCTGCCCGGTCGGGGCGCTCCTTGCGTGCTGACCCTGTTCCGGGAGAGCGGATCTTCGCTGCCTGCGCCTCGGGCCGCCGTTCCAAGCCGGGCGTAGCCTTGAAGACACCGAGAGCATGTCGGGCGCGTGATCAGGACAGCGCCGTTCCCGGCGAGTGGCGAACGAGGGCAGCTCCAGGCCGCCCGGACGGGATCGCACGATGGACTCCCCCACACCGCCCGCAGGAGACCGGCCGCCGAGTGACGCGCACACGTACAGGATGCCGCTGGCCCGGCTGAGGCTCACGCCGGAGGCCAGCGACGGCCCGCTGGACGGAGCGTGGTGGCCGCGTTGCGACGCCCTGGAACTGGAGCTGCCCGCGCTCGTGGGCTCGCTCGACCCCGGCCGTGGCACGGTCACCCGCGTCACGGTCGGCGCTGCGGCCTGGCCTGACGCGCCACTGACCGTGTCGGCGCCGGACCACGTGATCGAGGTCGTCCTGAGCGACGCCACCGCCGAGGAGCATGCCATCACCCTGGACTGCGGCACCCTGGGGCGCTGGGAGCTGCTGGTCGTCCCGCCCGACGAGCCGGCCGGAACCGCCGAACGCCTGCTGACCGCCGCCGCCGATCCGTGGAATCCGCTGTCGGCTCAGCGCACCTTGGCACATGTCGAGGACGGCTTCGGTCGGGAGGGCGCATGGGAACAGCACGGCCCATGATGGAGTGATGGGACGGGTAGTCCTTTCGCCGGCCGACCCCGCCGCCGGTGTCCATGTGGATCACAGCGGGTGAGCGGGATGACGGCCGAACCGGGCACGGACCGCTCCGAGAGCTTCGGGGAAGCGCTTCTGGGGGCGGTTCTCGACCGGGCGCACGAGCTCCCGCCCCACCTCATCGGACCGCTGGTCGCCGACGTCGTGGAGCGGCTGGGGGGCCGCCGTCCGCAGGTGCTGCTCCAGGACTACGGCCAGTTGCTGCTCGTACCTCTGCGCGGTGAGGGTCTCACGGGCGGGGATCCGCAGGACATCGACGCTTCCGTCGCGGGCCGGTGCTTTCTCGACGCCCAGCCCGTCGAGCTGCCCGAGGCCGACGGCGTACGGGTCTACCTGCCGCTGCTGGACGGCGGCGACCAGGTGGGCGTCATGGCCGTGACGCTGGACCGGGTCGATGACGACGACCGGCGGCTGCTGGCCAGGCTCTCCGGCCTGGTTGCCGACCTGCTCGTGACCAAGCACGGCTACTCCGACCTGTTCTTCTCCACCCGCCGCGGTGAGTCGATGAGCGTCGCCGCCGAGATCCAGTGGTCCCTGCTGCCGCCTCTGGCCATGGTCATGCCGCGGGTCGCCGTGGCCGGGATCCTGGAGCCCGCCTACGACGTGGCGGGCGACAGCTTCGACTACGCGCTCAACGGCGACATCCTCCACGTGGCCATGATCGACGCGATGGGGCACGGCCTGGGAGCGGCCACCATGGCCACCGTGGCCATCGGCGCCTACCGTCACGCCCGCCGCCTCGGCACCGGCCTGTCGGAGATCTACGCCGCCATGGACGTCGCCGTGGTACACCAGTTCGGCCCGGACCACTTCGTCACCGCCCAGATGATGCGGCTGGACACGGCCACGGGGCGGATGCACTGGGTCAATGCGGGACACCCGCCACCGATACTCGTGCGCGATCACCGCGTCATGTGTCGGCTGGACGTCCCCACGACCCTCCCGGTCGGCATGGGCGGCGCGGAGCCAGAGGTCGGCGAGCTGGACCTGGAGCGCGGAGACCGCGTCCTCTGCTTCACGGACGGACTGATCGAGGAACACGCCGTGGGCGAGGAGCAGTTCGGTGAGGACCAGCTGATCGACTGGGTGAACCGGCTGGAGAGGACCGGTCGCGGGGTCCGGGCGGTGGCGCGCTCCCTGTCGCACACCCTCAAGCGGGCGCGGGGCGGACACACGACGGACGACGCGACGCTGCTCCTGGTGGAGTGGCGCGGCTGACCGCACCACCGGCCACGACAGGGGTCAGCCGGACGGCCTCTGCCCGCTTCCCGTGTCGATGAGGATCTGCTCCGCCTCGCTGACGTTGCCGGCCAGGACGGCCTGTGCCATCGCCGCGCGGGCGGCCTCGGGCGGCGTGTCCGGTGGGACCACCAGCAGCGAGAAGAGGTCCCGGTCGCCCCGGGTGATCAGGACCGTGTCGTCACCCACCGGGAAGGAGTCCACGTGTACCACGTGGTCGCCGACGACGATCCGGGTCGGCAGCCCCTCCCAGGCCGTGGCATCCAGCCCGACGCGGGTCAGGGGGCCCAGGTGCTCGGTGAGGGCGCTCAGCAGCGCGGGCAGCTCGGCACCGATGTCGCGCGACCGCGGCCACCACGCCCCGTCGAGGACGCCTTCGCGCGATGCCGTCGTCTCCAGCCGGAGCAGTGCACTCCCCGGCCGCACGGCATGGTGCACACCGCTCGGCAGGTGCCTGGAACCAGGGGATGTGTCGGAGCCGGTCATGGAGGACCACCTGTCCGGGATCCGGTGCGAACACGGGATCCGCCTCGCTTCTGACCACGCTACTCCCCATCACCGCGAGCATCGGCGTCGCCGGGAATCGCCGGGACGCCCGCATACAGCGAGGGGAAGCCGCATGAGGGGCTGCGCGGCGGGGCACCCGGGCGGCGGAGGCTCTGAGCGAGGCCGCAAGGCCGACTGCCTGTCGGCATCAGCAGCCTCGGATACCAGCCTGAGAGCGCCAGCCATGACGACACTCCGTGAACGCAAGACCTACCGCAAGGCCGTCCTCCGGCAACTCTACGGAGCCATGGAACGCAACCGACCTGAGGGCAGCGGGGCGGCACTGCGCGAGGCGCTCCGGCTGCCCGACGACGACCTGTCCGCAGCCTGCGCCTACCTGGCCGACGAGGGCCTGATCACCGTCGAGTGGACGTTGCACAAGACGCCCGCCACCGTCTCACTGTCCCATGAGGGCATCCGTTACATGGAGGAGGAAGAGGAGTGGGGTGATCCCAGGCCGAGTGAGTGACGCGGCTCCACGCCCGGTCGCTGCTTTTCGGGCCGGGACTTCAATCCCCGTGTGATGCCTGGGCGGATGTGCCGGTGGCCTGCGGATCGAACGCTGCCGGGGCGGACGGTTCGGCGGCTGCCGGACGAGACCGCGGGATCAGCTTCGCTGCCTTCTCAGCGATTTCGCGGTCGAGCTCCGGGAGCAGGCTCGTGTACGTGTCCGAGGTCAGCGTGATGGTGGAGTGCCGGAGGGTCTCCTTCACCGTGTGGATGTCGCCGCCGCCTCCGTGCGTGAGCGTCGCGGCCACGTGGCGCAGGTCCCGCAGGGTGATGGGGGGCAGGTCGGTCGTGGCGAGGATACGGCGGAAGGTCTCCGACACCGTCTCGGGGTGGAGCCAGGAGCCGTCCTCCTTCGTGAAGACCTTGCCCGTGTCCTGCCAGGCGCCGCCCCAGTCCGCACGCTCCTTGTCCTGGCGGGCCTTGTGGTCGCGCAGCACGGCGATGTTCATGCTGTCGAGCGCGATCGTGTTCGCGCTGCCGTCTGTCTTCGGCTCGGACTCGTAGAGGTCCCAGCCGTCCACCACGATCTCCTTGGCCGGAGTGATGAGGCCGGCGCCGAGATCGATCTCGTGCCAGTCCTGGCCGACCGCCTCGCCGCGACGGAGGCCGCGGGTGCCCATCAGGTGGAAGACCGCGTACAGCCGGTCACCCTCGGCGGCGTCCAGGAAGGCGCCGAACTGCTGCGGGGTCCAGACCATGACCGCGCCGGGGATCTCGCCCGTCTCGCGCCAGCGTCGGACCCGCTCCTCGGTCCAGAGGAGGGGCTTGGGGCGCCTGCCGGACTCCAGCTCGACGTGGGAGGCCGGGTTGAAGATGATCAGCTGTTGGGCGATCGCGGAATTCAGCGCCGCGCGCAGGGTGCGGCGGATCGCCTGCCGGGTGGCCGGGCCGGTGATCTTCCGGAACGGCTTCATCTCCGCCAGCCTGGCCCGTTCGGCTGCGAGCAGCTTCCGCTCGGCTCCCACGGGTCGTCCGGGCTTGCTCGGCTTGCAGCGGGCGATCTGCTCGCGGCGGGCTTCGTTCTCGGCCGCGATGACCTCGTTGTCGTCGGCAATCCCGTCGAACATCTCCACCAGGTGGCCGACGTTGAGGCGGTCGAGGCGTACGTGCCCGATGCGCGGCTTCAGGTGGACGCGGATGTGGGAGGCGTAGCCGTTGAGCGTGGTCTTGCGGCGCTTCTTCGCGGCGAACCACTGGTCGAGCCACTCGCCGACGGTGAGACTGCCACGGAGGGCCAGGCCCGCCCTGAGGCGGCGTCGGGTCTCCTCGATGGCGGGCAGCGGGGCCTTCTCTGCGGCGACCTCCTCCAGCAGGGCGACGAGGCGCTGGAGGCTGTCGGGGTCATCCTTGTCCGCCAGGGCGAGAAGAGCGCGGACGTGGTCGAGGTCGGCCTGAGCCGTCTTCAGGGAGTCGTAGCCGGCGCGGTTGAAGGAGCGGCGGGTGCCGTCTTCGCGGGGTGGGAGTTCCTGGCGTATGGAGTACGAGCCGTGCTTGCGGCTGGAGAGTTTCGGGCACTTCTTGCCGAGCGGCTTGCCGGTGTGGGGGTCGCGGCAGTAGCAGCGGCGGTGGGTGGAACCCTTCAAAGATCGTTTTCCTCGGTGGTGTCGGGGTCGGTTTCGGGTGGGTCGACGTCGGCGAGTTCCGGCGGCAGGGTCGGTGGCGTGCCGCCGTCTTCGCGGATGAAGGCACGGGCGCTGCGGAGCCGGTACTTGGCTTCCAACGCCCTCTCTGCGTAGTCGGCTTGGGCGAGTACGGCTTCCTCGCGTTCGGCCTGGTTGGGTGCTGTCTCGGCTTTCCAGCGCTCGTGCTTCTCGCCCTTCAGAGCGGCCAGGGCGGCGCGCTGGTGGCGGACGTGTGCGCGGAAGGAGCGGAGCATGTCGTCTTCCATGCCGAAGTCCTCGATGTCGCCGGTGAACCAGCGCATGGCGTCCCATGTCGGGTCGGAGTGCTGCAGGGGAAGGCGCTGGACTCGGTCGACGTAGCCGACGGGGTAGAGCAGGCAGATCGGGTAGGTCCGCAGGGCTTCGGCGAGGACGAGGACGTCGACCAGGGGCAGGTTGGCGCGGCGGCCGGACTCCATGTTGGCGATCACGTTGCGGGGGATCGGGTGGCCGATTTCCTCGCAGCGGTCGGCCAGGTCCTGGGCGCTCATGCGCAGCTCCTTCCTCCGTCTGCGGACCTCGGCGGCCACCGTGGCCATCACTTGGTCCACCCACTCCGGGACGTCGTCCTCGTCCCTGTCCCTTCCAGCATCCAAACGGCGTTGTGTCATACAGACACATTAACTTGCCTACCGTTGATTCCATGGCCTGGAGACGAGCGCGATCGCCGTGTTCGCCGAGGGCTCAGTCATGGATGGAGCGCGCATGCGCGAGAACGAACTCGTCGGCCGGGTGAAGGGCATGAGTCGCGAGGAGCTGCTGGAGCTTCCCGCCGCCGTTGACCTGGAGACAGGTAACCGGGCGCTGGGGCTCGGGCGGAGCAAGGGGTACGAGCTGGCGAAGCGCGGCCAGTACCCCTGCAGGGTGCTGCGGCTGGGCAGCGCCTACCGGGTGGTGACCGCAGACCTCCTGGCCCTGCTGGGCCTGGCCGCATGACAGCCGGGAACCGTAGCAGGCCATTCTGCGCTGAGCTGACACAGAAACCCTGGACTGTTGCCAGGCGTGGACGTACGGTCCGTGTTCCCTCGCGATGGCCTGGCGCCTGCGAGAAGAGGGTGAGCCCCCGGCGGTGCAACGCCGGAGGCCCGAGCAACCCCGAACGGCCCTGGAAGAACCAACCCGGCGGCAAGGGCGTGCCAGCCCGCCACCGCCAGACGAGGAGCTGCCGAGTGCAACCCGAGAACCCCGAGCCCTATTCCGCCCCCGCACAGGCCATCTGGCCCGCAGCGGCCATCCCCGGCCGACCCGGTGCCCACCTGCGCGCCGCGCAGGCTGAAGACGCCAATCCGGACGTGAGCGACGATGCGCGCGCCCGCAGCGCTGACGAAGCGGACACTCCGAGCGGCCTGGAGGCGATACCCGATGCGGAGCCGACACTCGGCTCGGAGCTGCTGGACGAACTGCGCGGGCAGATCACCCAGTTCGTGATCCCGCCCTCGCCCGAGGCTCTGGACGCGATCACCTTGTGGGTGGCAGCGACGCACCTGCAACCCGCGTGGCAGCACGCCCCGCGCCTGGCGGTGGTGGGCCCGGCGAAGCGGTGCGGCAAGTCGCGGCTGCTGGACGTGCTGACCGAGACGGTCCACGAACCGATGCTCACCATCAACACCACACCGGCGGCGATCTTCCGGTCAATCACCGAGGAGGAGCCACCGACGCTGCTGGTGGACGAGGCGGACACCATCTTCGGCCCGAAGGTGGCGGAGAAGAACGAGGAGACGCGTGGCCTGCTCAACGCCGGTCACCAGCGGGGACGGTATGTGACCCGGGTCGTCGGCAACGACCACACCCCGCACAAGTTCGCCACCTTCGCCATGGCGGCCATCGCGGGGATCGGCGATCTGCCGGACACGGTCATGGACCGGTCGGTGGTGATCCGGATGAGGCGCAGGGCCGAGGGCGAGAAGGTCAAGCCCTTCCGCTCGCGGCGCGACATCCCGGCCCTGCATGATCTGCGCGACCGCATCCACGCGTGGGCCCGGCCACTGCTGGAGGAGGCCGCGGACCTGGAGCCGGAGATGCCGATCGAGGACCGTGCCGCCGACACGTGGGAGCCCCTGGTCATCGTCGCCGACCTGGCCGGCGGGCACTGGCCCCGGCTGGCGCGCCTCGCGTGTGCGCGGATGGTCGCCGCCGAAGTGGCGGCCGAGGAGGACCACCCGAGCGGGGCGCGGATCCTCGCCGACATCCGCCGGGTCTTCTACGCCCAGCGCGAGGCGGACAGCCTGTCCACCGAGGAACTCCTCCACCACCTGCGCCAGGACGCGGAGGCTCCGTGGGCGGAGTGGGGGCGGGGCGGGCTGACCGCCCGTGAACTGGGCAGGCTGCTGCGCGAGTTCGGGATCAAGCCCGGCAACGTGCGCATGGCCGACCGGACACAGCGCAAGGGCTACATGCGCAACAAGTTCCTGGACACCTGGCGCCGGTACTGCCCCACCGTCCACCCCGTCGACGCCGACCCCGCTCGCGGCGAGGGCTGAGCCCCGCCCCCTGGTTGCCGTACCTGCCGTCCCTGCCGTGATCTCGCAGGTCACACGGCCTACAGGCAAGACGGCAACCGGGGCCAAGACGGGAACGCGATCATCAGTCGCACCCCTCCCGCCAAGACGCCGCCCTTATCCGTCTCGTGCCGTCCGCCGCCGTCCTGCCGTATCGCCGCAGGTCACAGCCCTGCCCGCCGGGACGGAAGACGCGACGCCACCGTCCCGGCCCGGGGGCACGGCCAGACCGGCACCAGGTTCGGCTGGATGTCCCGCGCGTGTTCCGACTCGGAACGCAACGTCGGCAGTACCTGCCGGGACGGAGGGCCGAGGCGGTTGCCGTACCAGCTGTGACCTGCGCCTGCAACGGCCAAGACGGCAAAGACGCACCACACCACTACCCCAGGAGTGCCCCGCTTGAGGATCCCTCGCATGTCCCGTCGCCGACACCGCCCGCCGCGCGGAGACCGGCCCGGTCAGGAGCAGCCGGCGAAGACGAAGCTCACCGCGGAGCAGTACGTGCTCCGCGCGGCCGGCGTCGTCATCGTGGCCCTTACCGCCGGTGCGTTCTGGCTCTCCTACGCCCACTTGGCCGAGGTCGCCGCCCAGCACGGACTCCGCGATTCGCCGACCCGCCGATGGGCGTGGCCCGCGACGCTGGACGCGTTCATCGTCGCGGGCGAGCTGCTCATGCTTCGTGCGGGCCTGCGCCAGGTCACCGACCTGTGGGCCATCGGCGTGACGGCCATCGGATCGGTCGGCTCCATCGGGCTCAACGTGGCCGGGGTGACCGGTACGCGCGAAGTCGGCAGTGTCCCGTTGCTCGACTACGTGGTCGCCGCGGTTCCCCCGGCCGCCGCGATGGTGGCCTTCGGCGTGCTGATGCGGCAGATCCACGAGCACGTCGTGCAGCCTGACGCCGATCATCCGGCCCTCGATTCAGCGCAGGCGCCGGAACCACCGGCCACCACATCCGTCCAGCCCACCGAGCCGTTGACCACCACGGTCGGTCAGTCCGGCGAGGCTCCCCCGGTCACGCGCGTCGGGCCTGCCGATCTGCTGGTTGAACCCGGCCCGGCCGCTGAGCCCTCGGCCGCCGTATCCGTCCCGTCGCCGGAATCGTCCGCCTCCGCTGCCGCAGGCAAGTCGCGCGGTGGCCGTCCGCCCGGCGCCCCGCTTGAGGTACTCGTGGAGATCGGCCGGGCTGCTGCCGCTGAGCAGGGCAAGCTCACCCGGGCCGTCGTCCGAACGGCGGTTGAGGACAAAGGGCTAACAGTCGGCAGTGAGCGGCTGACCGAGGTGATGGACATCCTCCGGGCCGAACTAGAACCCTCCGCCGAGACCCATCGGCCCAGCGGCTGAACGGAACCGCTGCCGGGTGACCGGAACCCTTCCGGTCACCCGGCCCGCCGGTCACCGCCCTCACGTAACGCGCGATCATCCACACCTGTGGATGAGGTGGTAACCGTCCGAACTCCATCCGATCTTCGCGGTGATCCGCATGCCCTCCCCACCCCTCTCCGGAGAACCGTCCATGAAGCACGACCCGTTCCACCCCGACAACGCTTCCGACGAGCCGATGCCGCTGACGAAGTCCCCTACGCTGATGGACCGTTGGCGCCGCGCGTTCGGGCGGGCTGCCCCGGGCGGAGCCAGTAGTACCCCGAGTCCGACTCAAGGCCGGATCTCGGGTACCTCCGCCCCGGGGGTGGCGGAGGAGGCCCAGCGCCAGGGGGCGCCGGGCCAGGAGGTCGGGGCCGAGGACGGCCCTGACCCGGACACGCTCCACGCCGTCCAGCACGCCATCCTCCGCCCCGTACGCGAAGACAGCGCTGCCGCCGGCGAGCCCACCGTGAAGAGCGCGCAGCCCACGATCCGCCGCTACACGGGTGACAAGCGCACGGAACGCGTTGGCCCCCTGCAGTTCCGCACCGACGAGCGTGCACGCCTCCGGGAGACCACCGCCGAGCACGGCTACAAGGGAGAGGCCGGGTTCTGCGCCGACGTCGTCGTCGCCTTCCTCGACGGCCGCTTCACCGCGAACCTGCCCCTGTCCGAGGACCGCCGCCGCACCCACATGTTCCGCGCCCAGGTGCTGCGCCAGCTCAACCGGATCGGCGTCAACGTCAACCAGATCGCCCGAGCGCTCAACAGCGACCTCACCCCACCCGACATACGCCAGAGGCTCGACGAACTTGACCACCTGCTGACCTTGATCGCCGAGGCTCTGCGCGAGCCCGCCGACCCGACAGAGGACCTGGCCGCGTGATCGCCGCCATCAAAGCCACGGGGACCAAGACCCGCGGTCTGCTCGCCTACCTCTATGGACCTGGTCGGCACGACGAGCACCTCGATCCGCACATCGTGGCCGCCTTCGCGATGCTCGCCATGCCCGATCCTGGCCGCAGTGAGAACGCCACCCTGACCGAACTCGGCCACTACCTCGACGAACCCGTAAGGCTGCGCAACAGTGAGTTCGGCCAGCAGGTCACCGACCACGTCTGGCACTGCGCCGTCCGCGCCGCACCCGAGGACCGCTACCTGTCCGACGCCGAGTGGGGCGAGATCGCCCAGCGCATCGTGATCGCGGCCGGCATCGCGCCCGAAGGTGACGACCTGGCCTGCCGCTGGATCGCCGTACGCCACGCCGACGACCACATCCACATCCTCGCCACCACCGTTCGCGAGGACGGACGCCGCCCCAAACTCCACGACAGCGGCCTGCGCGTCGGTGACGCCTGCCGCGAGATCGAAAAGGACTACGGGCTCAGGCAGTTGAAGAAGGGCGACCGCACCGGCACGCGCCGGCCCACCCAGGCCGAGATGCACAAGGCACAGCGGCTGGGCTGGGACCAGACCAGCCCCGAGTGGCTCGAAGACCGCATCCGTGCTGCCATCCCGCACGTGGCCGACGCCGAGGAATTCATCGCCTACCTCGAAGCCGACGGCATCCCCGTCAAGGCCAGGCGCGGCCCGTCGGGTGATCTCCTCGGCTACGCCGTCGGTCGTCCCGGCGACCTCAGCAGCCAAGGCGAGCAGATCTTCCACCCCGGCAAGAAGATCGCCCCAGACCTCACCCTGCCCAAAATCAAGGCCCGCCTGGAAAGCGCCGTGCCGGAGGAACACCCCACCGCCCGCCGCAACCGCCCCACCACCCCCTGGCACCAAGCCACCGAGGCCCTAGACATCCTCCACACCGACCTCGCCGACGACACCCGCGCCCAGGCCCACATAACCGCCCTCGGTGAACTCCTTGAAGCCACCGCCCAGAAGGCGCCCGCCCACCTGCGTGCCGAACTCCAGGCCGCCTCCAAGGCGTTCGCACGAGCCCAGCGCTCCCAGATCCGGGCCGAGGACCGCACCGCCTACGCCTTGCGCAGTGCGGCCCGCGACATCGTCCACACCGCGACGGGCCCCGACGGCAGCGTTGTGGCCGCCCTGATGGCGGCTCTTGTCTGGGCCGTGATCGTCGCCGCCCGTTGGCACGAGGCCAAGGGCCACGCCCAGCAAACTGAAGCCGCGCGCCAGGCCGTTCAGCATCTGAAGAGCGTTGCCGACCATGCCATCGCCCCGGTGCTCGTCGAGCTCGAAGCCCGCCCGCCCAGGGAGCAGGCCCGCCTCACCCTGGCTGGCGACGTGCGCGCCGCCGTGCCGGACCAGGCCGAGCGGATACTCGCCGATCCCGCCTGGCCAGCGCTCGCCACCGTCCTCGCCGACGCCGAAGCCCGTGGGCACCAACCCCACCAACTCCTCAAGGAGGCCACCGCCCAGCGCGAACTGGACACTGCCCGTCAGCCCGCCCGCGTCCTGATCACCCGCATCCAGCACACCGGCCGCAACCCCGTACCCAACCGCCGTGCCGAAGCCGCCCGCAGCCGCACCACTATGACGGCTTCGATCCGCGTTCGGCAGATCCATGACAGTCAGCTTCCATCTGCCACCCCGACACCTGCGGAACAGCAGCACGGGCAGCGCCGATAGACACCGTCAGAACCGCAGGAGTTGCGTTCCTCCGGGCCCGGAGGAACGTGCGAGGCTTTCCCGGATCACGCTGTCGCTGGCGCGCAGAGCCGCCGTCAGTTCTCGTCGCAGCGGGTCCGGGAGGATCCTTGCGTCGAGGGCGCAGGCGCGCACCAGCGCGCGACAGTCCTGCACTTGCCGGTCCGTGGCGATCTCGGTGAACAGGGGATGAGCCAAGTTCTCGCGGGCCGCGTAGCCGTCCTCGGCGTCCGTCGTCCTGCGGTGGAGGTCCTCGACGATGCGGTGCGCGGCGAGCGCCTCGGCGGACCCGATCGCGTCGAGGACTGTAAGTCCGAGCCGGGTGTCGAAGACGGTCATACCGGGTTCGGTTTTCCGTCCGGAGCAGGCCGTCACCAGGTCCGTCAGGTGGTGGTCCATCGGCTGCCCGGCGTCGCGCCGAGATAGAACGGTTAGGCATGCCGTGACGGCTTGTTCCCATGGGTCGCCGGGCCTCGTGTCGGCAAGGAGCACAGCGGCCCACGCGGTGTCGCCCGAAACGAGGGCGGCGAGTACGGCGACCTGCCGACCGTCGAGCATCCGCTTTCCGATTCCTTGGTGGGCTTCGATGTGCGCAAGTGCCTCGGCCCATCGCCCCTCGGCGGTGAGGGTGCGCGTGCCGTCTGCGAGGAGGACGCGCCACAGCCATGCGCGAACCTGCTGGCGGTCTTCGCCGGTCGCAGTGAGGTCCGCGGGTACGTTGACGCCCTCGAACCGGGCGGCCGTGCCCGTCTCGACGGCCCTGTACAGGTCGAGCAGTCGCTGACGGCCCTCATCGGCGTGGCCGGCGCGGATCTGGAGGCGGGCGAGGTTGATGACCGGTTCCAGTCCTCGGATCGCGCTCATGCCGGGCAGGGGGCAGGCGTGGAGGTAGGCGGCGGCGTGCTGGTGGCACATCTCGCGGGCGAGATCGGGGAGATCAAGGTCGGAGGCGATGAGCGCGGCCTGGTTGTAGACGGCCGATGCGAGCCCCTGATCGGCCTGTTTCACTGCGGTGTCAGCCAGGTCGACGAGCGCGCGTACCCGTTTGGGGAGGGGCAGGCAAGCGGGGCGGAATCGGGCGACGAGCGGGAAGTGCTGGGCTATGGGGCCGTGCGGGTCCATGGATCCCCCGGGTCGAGAGTGACGACTACTGAGGCGACGGTGCCCGCCAGCTGTGTGCCGACGGGCACCATCCGCTACGCGTGGGGCGTCATCGCCAGTCGACGACGACGCGGTTCAGCGGCGTATCGAGGGCGAAGAGGCCGGGACGCTGCTCGATGGCGGGGGTGTCCGGGGGCTGGAGCTCGAACGTGGCCTCGCGGTCGCGGTACTCGCGTTCCCAGGTGCGGATGGCGTCGGCGACCTTCGCGGCCAGTTCATCGCTGCCGGGGCCGTGGCCGATGACGCCGAACTCCCAGAGCTTGTCGCCCTCGGGGGTCTTCTCCTTGGACACGCGCCGGGCGAGATAGGTGACGGCACCCTTGTCGACAGCCGCGGTGGAGGAGGGGTAGGGGTCCTCGGTGAGCAGGGTGCCCTTGGCGCTGCGGGGGAACAGCATCCGGATCAGACCGGAGGGCAGGGAGCAGGTGACGAACAGTTCCATCCACTCCGGCGACTCCATGGCGCGGACCGTCATGCCGGTCCACTCCTCGGTGCGCGGCTGGTCGAGTACGCCTGCGAGGGCATCGGCGTCGATGCTGAGCCCGGCGGGGGCCTGGAGTCGTACGGCGCCGTCCGTACTGAGCGGGATCACTCGGCGGTCGTCGTCGGCGATGCCCCTCCGAAGCGGCATGAAGGTGTTCATCTCGCTGCCGAGGGACACCCACCGGCCGTCACGCTGCTCGTAGGCGATGGAGCGGGACACCGTGCCCTTGAGGCGCTGGGGGACGAGGAGCCGGCCGCCGGGGGCGAGCTGCTGCAGCCAGGCGTGCGGTACGCCGTGGGCGCCGACGGTGGCGATGATTCGGTCGTACGGTGCTCCTTCGGCGTAGCCGAGAGCCCCGTCGCGGGTCACGGCCTGGACGTTGGTGATTCCCGCGCTGGCGAGGTGGGCGCGGGCGCCTTCCACGAGGTCGTCGTCAACGTCGAGGGTGGTCACGTGCCCGCCCTCGCCGACCAGGTGGGCGAGGAGACCGGCGTTGTAGCCGGTGCCGGCGCCGAGTTCGAGGATGCGTTCGCCGGGCTGGGCTTCGAGCTGGTCCAGCATGAGGGCGACGACGCCCGGTTGGGAGGCGCAGGAGATGGACGTGCCGTCGGTGTCGTACTTGATGTGCACAGGTGCGTTGGCGTAGGCGTCTTCGAGCGTCGCCTCGGGCACGAACACGTGGCGGGGCACGGTCCGCAACGCGGTTTCGACGGCGGGCGTGCGGGCGTGTCCGTCCGCGCGGAGCTGGTCGACCAGGGCGTTGCGGAGGCGTTCGGCGTCCGCTGTGGGGGTGGTGATCGTGTCGGTTTTCACCGCGCTGACGCTATCCATGTCGGCCGTTGCCTCGGTGGGCGACTCGGTGTGGTCACTCGTTCCCATGACTACCTCTCGTGCGATGTGGGACAGGGCGCTCTGGTCGTCCCGGAGGAGACCGGCGCGGTTGGCATGGAAGATCACGTGGTGGGCGATGACGGCTCGCAGGCCGCGGGTGAGGGTGCCGCGGGCTGCAAGGTCGGCGAGCCTGGCGCCGGTCCGTTCGAAGGCGGCCACCCATTCCTCGTGAGCGTGGAGTGGGCCGCCCAGGCGGCTGAGGCTGTGTGCGTCGGCGGTCATGAGTTTCCGCATGGCCGGGGCCAGTTCGGCGGCTCGTTCGGGGGGTGGAGCGGTGGTCGGTCGAAGGGCCGCGACCTTCGCCCATACGTCGCCCTGTTCGAACCAGTCGAGCCCAGCGCCGCGCATCATGGCGCTCGCCAGCAGGACGGCGGTCTCTCGGCGTCCCAAGTGCATCGGGCTCGGCTGGTAGGTGAGCAGGTGGCGGGAGTCGCTGTGGAACAGTTCGTGGGCTGCGTCCATGGCCTCGGGTCCGCCGAATGCGTCGACCTCGGGCTCGTAGATGCTGGGCAGGCACGATACGGCCACACCGTTGCCGATGAAATCGCTCAGGAGCGGCTCGATGGCTGGTGAGGGCTTGTCGGCGAGGTAACGAAGCGGCCAGGGCTGCTTGTTCATGAACCACCAGCCGGTGATCTGCCCGTCGGCCTCGGCCTCGATCAGGGCGGGGCCGAGGCGTTCGGCGATGGTGCGCCGCGCAATCTCGCGGTCGACGAAGGTGATGTTGTGCTGCTGCCAGCGGTCGGGAGGCATAGAGGTCCTTCGGTCGGTGGATCAAGTGATGAGGAGGCAGGCGTCCCAGGAGGACCGGGGTGGTGCGGCGGTGCTGGGCGCCAGGAGGGCCAGGGCTATGCCGGCGGCGCCGTCGAGGAGGCCGGGGCCGCCTTCCTCGTTCTGCATGAGCGCCGTGGCCATGAGTTCGGGGTCGGTGCCTGGTGGGATGACCGCAGCCAGGAGGGCCGGGATCGCGGCTCGGAGTTTCCCCGCGGTCGAGGGGTGGGCGTCGTCGGCCGTACGCGCGGCGGTGTGGGCGAGGCCGGCGAACCCGTGGCAGAGGCCGTTGTCCGTGGTGGCCTTCAGCTGGTCGGGGTCGGTGAGGGCGGCCACGAGGGCGTTCTCCGCGTCGATCTGGCGGCGGGTGTCGTCGAGAGCGAGTGCCGCGAGTTGCTGGGCGCGGGCGAGGCCAGCGGTGCCGTAGCACCAGGAGGGCCGCCTGGGGGCTGACGAGCCGAGGTGTCCGTTGCGCAGCTCGCCGTGGGTGACCCAGTACGGCCAGACCGGTCCGCCGTCGGCCTTCTGCTTCCAGCGGTCCAGCCAGGCCAGGATGGTGCGCAGTGCTGCTTGGTGCCCGTCGGTGGCGGTGCTGTACCGAGCGGCGAGGGCGAGGAGCGCGAGCACGCCGCTGATGCCGTGGGCCATACCGGTGTTGGCGTGTCCACCAGGGAATCGGTCGTCCGGGTTGCCCGAGGGGCCGGTCTCCGTCCACCAGCCCGGCAGGGTCTCACCGTGGTGAGTGATCGGTTCGGTGAGGCGCATGCAGTAGTCGAGAACGGCTCGGGTCGTGGTGCTGTCGGGGTTTCGACGCAGTAGGTAGGCGCCGTAGCCGGTGAGGCCCCGGATGGTGTCGAACTCGGCGAGTTGCGGTAGGCGTCCGGCATCGATGCGGCGGTGTGCGGCGTCGAGACGGCGTCCGACGTCGGCTGCGATCTTTCCGTCCATCACGTCGAGGGCGCGCTGGTAGGAGTCGGGAAGGTGATCGGCCGCACAGGTCAGGGCGTGGGCGAAGGCGGGCACTCCGTAGAACGGGTGGCTGTCCGGGCCGCTGGTGAGCGGTTGCCGGGAGGCGGCTGCTAGCCACTCGTGGGCGCGGTGCCACGGGCCGAGGCCGTTCGCGGCCAGCTCGATGTACAGGAGAGCGATTCCGGGCGGGCCGTAGGCAAGGTGCTGCCGGTCCGCGGACAGCGTCTTGGAGCCGAGGGGCACGGTGTCGGGACTGGCGAGCCGGGTGGCGATGGCCTCGACCAGGCCGAGCGCGGGGTGAGCGGTCACGAAGTCCTCCCCCTGGTGCGGGCGGTCCAGGCCAGGGCGGCGGCACGAGCCAGGTAGAGGCACACCTCTTCCTCCGGGAAGTTCACAGCGACGTGGCGCACGAAGTGGACGTGCAGCAGGGAGGTCAGGACGTCGTCGACGGCGATGCCCTGGGTGTCCGGGCCGGGCAGGTGCGGCCGGTACGCGGCGAGCGCCCTATCGCGGTCGGCCCATCCGGACACGATGGCGTCCCCGCCCGGGACACTGCGCAGAGCCGCCCAGTCGTCACACGGGTCGGCGAGCCGTACGGCCTCGGCGAATTGCGGGCGCGGAACGGGCATAGGGGCTGTTGGCGGGATGTGGTCGATCAGCCACTGCATTCCGGCCTTAGTGCTTCCGAGGAACGCGGAGGTGATGGCGACGGTATGGGCCGCCACCAGCGTGCGCAGTCCGGGGCGCTGTGGCTGCATGAGCTGAGCCAGGACAGCCCGCGAGTCCGCCCGGAACACATTCTCGGCCGCCTCCCATGCGGTGCCGGAGCCCCAGCGGCCCATCTCACGGTAGGAGGTGGGATAGCGCAGATCGGCCAGCAGGCCGATGCTTCGTAGCTCG
The DNA here is from genome assembly GCF_057710365.1 of Streptomyces sp. bgisy027. Lineage (NCBI taxonomy): Bacteria > Bacillati > Actinomycetota > Actinomycetes > Kitasatosporales > Streptomycetaceae > Streptomyces > Streptomyces sp. bgisy027. The sequence goes on along the minus strand of NZ_JBYIVZ010000032.1, from coordinate 38,354 downwards.
TCGGCCCAAGCGCTCACCGTTCGGGCCGTGTCGGCGAAGCCTTCCGGGTCGGGAAGGGCGATGCGTACGCGGAGGTGCTGGTCCGGGTCGCGGAAGCGGATGAACCACCACGGCGGGTTGCCGAGTTGTTCGAGGAGGCCGGGCAAGTGCCGAGAGAGCAAGACGTCTTGGCGGCGGGGGTCGCCGTACAGGGCGGCCAGAAGAACCGAGGAAGCGGCGGGCGTCTGCATCTGGGCCGCAGACAGGGCACGGGCCCGGCTGGGGGTGGGCAGTGGCGGCCACGTCGGCGGTCGGGTGGCCTTGAGCGGAACTACGACCTCGTGGGCTCGCCCGCCGCACCAGCCGTACGCTTCCGGTTCCGGGGCCTCGACCAGCACGGCCAGACGCGTGCGGTCGAGGTGCTGACGCAGGAGCGTCCGGTGGCCGGCCTCGTCGAGGTCGAGGAAGAGACGTCGGTCGTCCTCAACGAGATGGACATGGCGCGGCAGCCTCCGCCGGGCACGCCAGTCGGCGAGCGCAGCATCCCACTCGTCCCGAGGGCGGAAGTGGCCGGGCAGTTCGGGCGCTTCCAGCCGCCAGCGTGCCGGGGCCAGCACGATGCGGCCGTACCGCAGACGTGGAAGGAACGGCATGGCCGCTGCGGCGCCCCAGTCGAAGACGGTGACCTGCGCGCACTGGGCGCGGGACAGTTCGGTGAGGAACCGCACGAGTGGCGGGGTGTGGGTGTGGAGGTTCAGGGCGTGCATCCCGATGGCCTCGACGCGGTGGCCTCGCTCGGGGACGGCGAGGTAGATGCGGCGGCCGTCGCATCCCACGGCCAAGTCCTCCGGGGTGAGGACGGTGTCCTGCGGAGCGCGGTGCTCCTGAAGGCTGATCACGTTGGGTAGGACCTGTGGGGAGCGAGTGACATGGGCACTCGCGGGGAGCAGGGGCGGGAAAGAGAGCTGCGCGGGCATGGTGTTGCCGTCTGCGGCCGGGAGGCCGGCAAGCTCGGCGGCCAGGGCCTTCCGCTCGGCGGGGGCCAGCACGCTGAGGAACCGGCCCGCGGAGACGCCGGCGCCTCGGGACACGCTCATGACCTCCAGCCGGAACCGCCCGCGCTGCAACTCCTCCAGGCTGGCTGCATGCACCCGCACCCCGATCTCCAAGTGCGGCGGCAGCCGAGGCTCGTCGGGACTTACGTCCAGGGCCTCAATCGGTTCGTCCGTGAGGATCACTTCCTCACGGCCGTCGAGCGCGGCGGCCTGAGCCAGCCGTACGAGGGCGTCATCCCGAGCGGAGACGCGGGGCCTGCGTGCGCCGGCCGGAGCGCCTGGGTAGCCGTCGGGATAGCCGGTGCCGCTGTCCGCCACGACCTCCGCGAGCGGCACCATCGTGCCGATGCCGTACCGCTCGTAGAACCGCTGGTGGTACTCGTTCCAGGCAGTGGTCCCGTACGGGCGGCTGCTCAAGCGGGTCAGGATGAGAGCGGCGCGCTCGATCTCGCGTGCGACCGCTTCCGGCAGAACGATCTGCGCGTCCAAGCGGAGGTCGAGCGCGACGGGGTGGCGGCGCAGGCCGGGGACGAGGTCTCGCATCTGCGCCGCCACGGTGTCCCGGCCGCCGTGCGTGGCGTAATCCTCCAGGCCCGCCCGAGCCGCGTGGAGTTCGCGTACGGTCTCCGCGACCGGAGCGAGGCTTCGGGCGTCGATCGCGTCGAGTTGGCCCAGTAAATACCCGAGGGCATCGGTCTCGGTGCTCGGAGCGTGCAAGCTCGTGATCAGCACCCGCCGCCGGATCAACTCCACAAGCAGTTGACGCGCCTTCTCGGGACCGGCCTCGGGGAACTCCGCTTGGAGTTTGTCCGCGAGGGTGCCGAACCGGATCGGCGCACGGATCGCGGCAAGGACCGCGCGCACCGGTTCGGTCAGGACCAGGGACGCCTCGACCGCGCGAGTCCGGTCGTCCTGGACGTCGGGCTGGAACGGCACGATGAGCCGGTCTCCCCGGGACGTCACGGTGTTGTTGACGACGACGGGCAGCCGTTCGAGGAGGTCCGGGCAGGACTCCAACCGTTCGACCAGAGCCGCCAGCCACTCTGCCCCCGCACGGCCGACAGCCACGTGCTCCTCGCCCCAGTCGGCCCGCGCCTGCGGGCCGAACTCTGCGGTGGCCACGCCGGCGAACAGACCGAAGGGTGTCGCCCGGTGCTGGGCCCGCAGCAGGTAACGGACCACGGACAGCGCCGCACGCTGCACATCCCGGAGGGCGGGATGCTCGGCCGTACACAGGGCCCCTACTTGCGCGGCCAGGACCGGGCTGGAGTGCTGGAGTGCCTCGGCGACGTTCTTGTCCGCCCAGACCGCGCGTAGCCACGCCACACGGGCAGACGAACCACTGGGCGAGCGGTCGTCGAGGTCAGGGCATGGAGGAAACGGCAGCGAGGGTCGGACCACGGCGCGGACGAGAGCAGTGGAACCGGTGCGGAACGCTGCGGGCGAAGCAGCCACCAAGTACCTCCGTAGGTGAGTGGGCGGGCGGCTGATGCCGCCGCGCGGAGACGCGGCGGCACCAGACCGGGGTGACCTGGGGTCCGGGTCAGGCGACGTTGGTGGTGCAGGCGCCGCAGGTGGACCCGCAGTTGTCGTCGGTCAGGTTGACCAGGCCCGCCGGGTCGGCGATCTCGACGAGGGAGACGTCCAGGTCGAAACCGTCCGATGCCCCCGGGATCTGCGGGCGTACTTCGGTACGGCTGGGAACTACGGTGCTGCGCGTCATGCTTCAACTCCTCGTAATCGTTGTGGTGTTGCTGGGCTGGAGCGCCCACCAGGTGCCGCCACGGGAGCGTTGCCAGACGGCTGCTCCCCGGACGGCTCCTGGCCGCCCGGCACGAGGGGACGTGCTCCGCGTGGGAAGTCCTCGCGGGGTGCCTGCCTCACGCCGGGAAGTCGTGTGCCGGGAGTCCGATCAAGCGGATGTCGGCCGCCGCTCCATGAAGTAGGCGAGCGCCTGGGCCTTGAGGCGGTCGAGGCACGGCTCGCACGCGTAGAAGGGGGCGTGCTGCCCGTCCCACTGCACCGGGCCGAGCCAGATCACCAGGACTCCGGTACGTCCGCAGCCGAGCCAGCAATCACCGGTGGTCCACGGCCACTCCATGGAAGGACTTCCCCTTTCTCAGCTGGTCGGGATGGTCGATCTGGCGGCCTGGCAGTGGGGAGCGCAGGCCCAGAGCTGGAACAGCAGGTCCCGGTGGCGTATCTCGCCCAGCCGTCGACCGCTCGCTCCCAGCAGCCGGGCGCAGAGGGCGCAGTCCGTGGCCATCTGCTGCCGGGGCCGGAGTCGAGCGAGACCCGGAAGGGGCAAGGGTGCCGTGGCCGGGCTGCTCACTTGCCGCCCTCGGTACGCAGTTCCGCCCAGACCTCTTTGCCCCAGGGGCGTCTGCCCGAGCCTTGCAGGTCGTAGCCCCAGCGGTCGGCGACAGCATCGACGAGGAGCAGCCCACGCCCCGACTCGTCGTCGTCAGCCGCCTGGCTGAGTATGGGCAGACGCGCTGGTTCCCGGTCCACGACGCCGACACGCAGTCGTGTCGCGCTCGGCCGCCCAACCGTGAGGCGGATCTCGGGACACGGAGTGTGCCTGGAGGCGTTCGCGATCAGCTCCGTGACGATCAGCGCGGCACGGTCGGCGAGGCCGTCGAGATGCCACACACCGAGGACGTCTCGGACGAGTTCGCGGCCGAGCTCGGCCGTGGACGGCTCGCACGGGAAGGTCTGGCTGTACGTGGGGTGGCCGACGGAGAGGGCCTCAACTGGTGTTCTCAGACTCGTCATTGGGGTGGAGCCTTCGTGTCGTCTCGGCGCCCGGCCCGCCCCCGCGGGGGAACCTCAGGGGCGGGCCGGGCCGTCAACAGCCGCCCGCACGGTGGGGCGCGGCGGGCGACCAGCACCCAGACAACTCCCTTTCTCACCAAGCTGGTTAGGGCGTTCAGGCATTCAGCCGACGGACCCGCCTAGGGCGTTTTGACCTGCCCTTTACCTGGTGGGGAGGGATCGCGCGGACTACCGTGCCCGCATGGACACCACCCGCAACACCGTTCTTGAGGCGTGGATGACCGAACACGGCTACAGCTCCAACAGCCTCGCCGAGGCCGTGAACAGCGCCATTGAACGGTTGACCGGGCGCCCTGGAGGACTCGACGGCTCATCGGTCCGGGCATGGAAAGCGGGCCGGGTCACGTGGCCAAAGTCAGCCGCCCGCAAGGCACTTGAGGACGTCACCGGACTACCCGCCGTCGCTTTAGGGTTCGTGCCACGGAGCCGGCCTTCGTCCACCCCGGCCCCACCGCAGCAGGAGGACCCCGACATGAAGCGCCGCACCCTCGTCGGCAGCATCGCGGCGGCTGCCGCAGCAGCAGCCGCACCCGGCACCACATCGCCGCGCCGTATCGGCATGAGCGACGTCAACCGCCTCAACAGGCGCTTCGCCGAGATCATCGCCAGCGACCACCGCCACGGCGGACAACTCGGCATCGAGCAACGGGCGGCCGCCCTCGCCGACGAGGCACTCAACCTCCAGAACGCCGGCAGCGCCACCCAGCGCGTACGCAGCAACCTCTACGCCTCCGCAGCCGCCTTCCGCTCCTCCGCGATGTGGGCCGCTATCGACGGCCGGCGCTACGACGTCGCCAAGGCGCACATGCGCGAGGCCCAGGCTCTCGCCGAGATGTCCGGCGACCAGGCGATCAAGTTCCGCATCTGGAGCCACGCGGGCACCATGTACCGCCACATGGGCCGCCCCGCCGACGCGTTCGCCGCCAACGACGTCGCCCGCAACCTGCACCTCACCCGCCGCGACCCCCTGTTCGCCTCCCTCGGCCTGGCCCGCCAGGGCGCCATCCACGGCACGGCACAGGACCGCACCGGCACCCGCCGGGCCTTCGAGCAGGCCCAGGACGCCATGCTGCGCGCCGACCCCGCCGGCTACCGGCCGGTGTGGATGCTCGCCTTCTACGACCAGGCCGAACTGGACTCCCTGGCACTCTCCGCGCACTTGGCGCTCGGCGACTACTCGACCGCCGAATACCACGCCCACCGCTGCCTGTCCGCCCTCCGACCCCACATGATCCGCTCCCGGGCCATCACCACCACCCGGCTCGCCCACGCCCAGCTCGCCCAGGGCGCCCCCGACGCAGCCACTGCCACCGCGATGAAGGTCTCCGCCGAAGCCGCCACCCAGCATGCCCGGGTCACGCGCATGTTGCAGGAGTTCGGGGCCGCACTGCGTGCCACCGCGCTGGGTAGCTCCACGGTGCAGACCTGGACCGAGCACACCGCTGCCTGGAGGATGGCTGCATGACCACGGCGCCCGCCATCGAACTGCGCACGTTCACCACCCTCGACACCGCCCGCGGCGACCTCCTCGACGTATACGCCGACGTGCGCGCCCCACTCCTCCACCTGCCGAACTACGCGGTCACTGCGTTCGGTGAACGCCTGGACCGACACGGCACCGAGCCGGGGTTCACGGCCGTCCTCGCGTACGCGGATGGGCACCCGGTCGGCTACGCCTACGGCAATACCATCGAGCACGGCGACCGCTACTGGCAGCGAGTCAGCCCGACGCCGGCGGAGAAGTACACCGAGCGTCCGGCCGTGGCCCTGAAGGAGATCGGCGTCCGACTGACCTGGCGCAAGACCGGCACCGCCCGCCGCATCCACGACGCCCTTCTCGCCACACGCGACGAGCCGTACGTCACGCTCATGGTCAACCAGGCCGCCGGCGACGGAAAGGTCCACGCCCTCTACAAATCGTGGGGCTACGAGGACATCGGGCAGAGTCAGCCATCACCAGCTTCGCCAGTCCTCGCCGTGATGATCCGTGTCATTCGCTGATCGGCGCTTACGACCCCGCCGTCATCGAATGACACGACTGCTCTGTCATATCCAAAGCCCTGACCAGTGCCAGCCGCACGCATAGCGTCGCGACTCATGGAAGGCTGAGCCACGCCCCGTTCAGCGTGACCTCGGGGCCCGCAGTCGTGGCCAGTGACCCGGCCCGCGGATGATCAGACAGGGGCGGGGCCGTGGAAACGTTCGACGTGGGCAGGCTGACGGACTTCGACTTCGAGGCCGTGTGCAAGGACCTTTTCGAGCTGGAATTCGGCGTTCGGCTGGAAATCTTCACCTCCGGGCCGGACGGAGGCGTCGATCTGCGGCATATGCAGGGAGACGATCCCGCCCTCATCGTGCAGTGCAAGCACTTCCACCGGTCCGGCCGCGCCAAGCTGCTGGCCCACATGCGGAAGGCCGAGGCACCCAAGCTCGCCTATCTCAAGCCAGGGCGCTATGTCCTTGCCACATCGGTCGAGCTCAGCCGTGCCGCCAAGGACAAGCTCTACGACATGCTGCAGCCGTCCGTCAGGTCACCGGGCGACATCTACGGCAAAGATGACATCGATGCGCTTCTCCGCAAGCACGATCAGGTGGTCAGGCGGCATCTGCGACTCTGGCTGACGAGCGCTTCGGTACTCAACTCCCTCATGTCCAAGAATATCGTTACGCGTTCCCACGCCCTCGCCGATGCAGTCAAGGCCACACTGCGCACGTATGCCGACAGCGGCAGCTTCGGGGAAGCGTTGCGGCTTCTTGACGATCGGCACGTGTGCGTGGTCGCCGGGGCCCCGGGAGTAGGTAAGACCACGCTCAGCCATGTGCTGTGCGCCCACTACGTGAGTCACGGGTACGAAATCATAGAGATCTCCGAAGACGCGGAGGAAGCAAATGCGCTATGGGACCCTGACGTCCCTCAACTTTTCTACTATGACGATTTTCTGGGGCAGACCGCGATCGACGAAAAGCTGGGAAAGAACGAGGACGGTCGCCTCATATCCCTGATGCAACGGGCGACAAACTCCCCCAACAAGAGGTTTTTGCTCACCACGCGGGAGTACATTCTTGCGCAGGCCAGACAGAGATACGAGCGCCTCGACAGGCACCGTTTCGATGTCCAGACGTGCGTGCTTGATGTGGCCGATTACACGTACAAGGCAAGGGCGTCAATCCTCTACAACCACGTCTCCGCCTCCAGCCTTTCAGTCCGCACGAAGTCGATATTCGCATCTCCAGATACGTACACACCCATTATCCAGCATGATAATTTCAATCCGCGCGTTATCGCCGCGACGCTGTCCGAGGCTGTAGCGTTTGGGACCGCCGGGAAGCAAATAGCGAACGAAATGGTTGAGAACCTGAATGACCCCGGCCGCGTTTGGGGTCACATCGTCAACCACCAAATAAGCGAATCCGACACTCTCCTACTTAAAACGCAACTATCCTTCTTGTCCGGTATCCGGATGGATACCCTCGAAAGCGTCTGGGCTTCGTCGGGGGGTGCGCTCCGAGACCTACACAAGGCACTAAAGGTGCTGGACGGGACGATGCTCAGGAGTGTGCGTCGCGGAGAAGTGGTGTTCGTGTCCTTCCATAATCCGTCGGTGCGTGACTACATGCGCGATTTCATCTCTTCCGATCACTCTGAGATGAAGGACTTCGTCGGTCGCATCCGGCACTTCGAGCAGGTCGATTCGCTATGGTCCATGCTCTCCTCCCGTAACGCGGAGCAGGTGCTGCAAGCCTTGATGCGCTGCATGCCGGAGTTGGAGCGGAGTGCGGAGCTTGCCTTCGGGGCGGAGACCGTCGTGGTGGAAGGACACTACTCCGCGCATGACATCGCCTATCGGGCCCTCCTCTACCTGAAGCTGGGAACCGCCGTGGCGTCCGAGCGTGTGCATGATATTGGGTGGCGGAGCATCAGCGAGGCCAGCGTGATCAGCGAAGCATGGGATCCGCAGACGGTACAGGACATTCTCAGCTTTCTCGGCGATTCGAAGAGGCAGGATCTCAGAGAATTCGTCCCGCGAGCAGTCGACCAGGCAGCTGAATGGATCATGGAGCTCGATCTTCCGGATTGGCGATCCTTGAGCGACGCCCTGGATTTCGCCTCACTGCTGACGGATTTTGAAAAAGGCGAAGAGGCGCATGAGTATGTCGCAGGCCGCATGGACGATTACGCCGAATGGGCTCTGGAGAGCTGGATAGAACACGGTGATGGGTCCAGATATGACCTGACCGAGATGGAGGCCATATTTCGTTATTACGAATCCGGGGATGGGGACCTGTATCAGCTTGACGAGGAGATGTTCGCCGAAGTCCGCGCTCTCGTGGAGGCTTCGGCATCGTCCCTCAGTGCCCCGAGGACCCCGAGGCGCCCCGCGCCCTCCCGTTTGACCGGGCCGACGGCGGCCGAGAGGGAGAGCGTGGCCCGCATGATGGCCACGCTCAGTCCCGACGGCACCTGAGGCGGCCCCTCGGGCTCGTCTGGAACGACCTCACGGCGGAGAAGATCGTCCAAATACCCGTTTTGAGTGCGAGGTTCGGCTCTGGTTGACTGAACACACCAACGCCGACTGTGTCATGTGAGCGGGGCAAGAAGTGGAACGTGCTGAAACTGAAGATCACGATGTAAATCTCGTTGACAGCGCGTCGCGTGATCAGCCTCCTGCATCGGGCCTCGCCCCATACCAGCATGACTCTGCCGTCGTACCAGCCCTGGCTCAACTAGCCGACGTGGCCTGCGAAGGAGCCGAGGGCTTCCATGAGGTGAGTATCAACGTACAGAAGATCGCTGCAAAGTTGACGCCGTCTCTCGATCCTGCGGCGGTGCGCGAACTGGCGACGACCTTCATGTATCACCTTATGGTGACACCACTCGGATCAGCTCAGCCTGGTGCATCCCTCGTTCCACTAGACGGACCCGCCTTTCCTAGAGCACTGAATGATTCCGATGATGAAGTTCGTGCCCTGTGGCGCGAGCTAACAGGTGCCGTTGCGCATCCTGTGGCGCGGGCTCGCTGCGCTGATATTGTCTTCGCTCTCCGCCTTGCTAATCGTCGTGATGCGGCCGAGCAGGCTGCTCGCGGTTATCTCGACTTGGTCGGTGGAAGCCTTCGGATGACCGAGCAAAGTCATGCTTTGCTCCGCGCATGGACGCTGGCTCGTTCGGTAAAGCTCGTGCCGCTAGCTCAGCAAGTGGCCTCCGTCATGTTCGATACGGCACAAGACGCACTGACGCGCCAAGACGACCCCTATGTGTTTGTGTACCTGCTGGATGCGCTTACAGCGCCACATCGGAAAAAGAACGCACAGCCAGTGGATCCGAGAGTGGATAATCTGCTCGATCGGGCGTTGTTGACGTACACCGATACGCATATTGTCGCTCGTGTTGCTGCCTTGGTGCGCAGAAGAGCCGTCGGTGACGACCCTCGTATTCGGAAAGCTAGTGAGGCTGAGGTGATGGCTTATCTGAACGACGCCGACCGAGCGACCGATGCGATTGTTGTCAGAACCCACCTCAACAATGCGGCCTCCAGGGCACGCCAGCTAAACGTGCCTGAGTTGGAGAAGATTGCGGTCTCCCGCCTGCAGTCGGCACCGGCCGTGGAATGGAAGACGATAGAGTCTGAAATCAAGATTCCGAATGCTCTGTTTCGCAGTTATTTGCGTCCGTTCGAGCGTGCAGACACATGGCTCGCCGCCCTAGGGTACTGGTTTCATACTGATTCGCCGAGCGGCACATTTGCGGTAAATGAACGCACGGCGCGCGATGTTTTCAATCAGTCTGTGTTTAGCCGACTGGCGACCACTGTCATGTTCGGCGAAAATGATCTGCCGAAGCGCGTTCTTGGTGGCGAGGATGACGCCCTCCAGCGGGAGATCATTCGTGTTGAGACCATGAACATCCACTTGCACGGGATTGTTCTGGCAGATGCTCTGGATCTCATCAAGACGCGCTTTGGTATTCCGTCATTCGAAGATCTAAACGTGTCACTGGTTGAGTCGGGAGCTCATCCCGGCTTGGCGCGTTCCCTGGCAAAGGCTTTCGTTCTCTACTGGGTTGGCGAGTTTGAAGCTAGTGCTCATTTGGCAGTTCCCAAGGTTGAAGCGGCAGCTCGCGCACTTCTACTGGAGCTCAATGAGCCAATGTATCGGACGGCAGTCGGCGACAAGAGCGGTCAATTTCCTGGATTGGGAGTCCTTCTCGAACCCCTGACAGAGAACGGCTTTGATCCCGACTGGAGTCGGTTCCTCGCAACCTTCCTGCTTGGGGAGGGGATGAACGTTCGCAACCTCATGGCTCACGGCTTCATGAATGAAGTGGGTCGTGAGACGGCAGCTCTTGGGCTGCGAGCCTACGCACTATTGGCCTTGATTACCTCTGATGAATCGGTCGATCGTGACGATGCGACTGTACGAGCAGCCCTGGCAAATCCCCACGGCGCTCCCTCGCGATCGTGGGGGCGGCGGACCGTGAACGCGATGCGGGCTGCGCGTATCGAGTTCCGCAGGTAGCTGAACGAAAGGACCTCCGCTGTGTTCAGCCGGTCGGGAACGAGTTCCACCAGCGCGGCCACCGGGTGGTCACCAATCAACGGTAAATTTTTGACGCGGCGGAACTCCCACTGCGGGTTCGGCTGGGACGCGCCGTGGCCGCGGACGATCCACTCGTCCCTCTCCGGCCCCGCACCCGGTGCCGAACAGCGTCCACCTCCACCATGAACGCCCACCCGGTGATGTCCCGCGACAGCCGCACGCCGTTCCCCTCGCGCCAACCGGTCATCAACGGGTTCAACAATGGCACGACCCTGGTCTGACCCGCTTGCTCCCCGGGCCGGCGGTGAGCATCTTGAGTGCGGCAGCGTGCTCGCCCAATAGGCGGCGTTCACCTGCCCGTCCGGCTCATTCTCAGCGCGCGGGTCCGTGAACTCCGAGAAGCCGCGGCTCGGCGGCAATGGCCGCGTCGACAGATGCGTGAGCGATGCGTGAGCTGACGGAGCCGCACAGGTCACGACGGAGAAGACCGGGGCCTGATCCACGTCTGCTCTGACCAGGTGGTTCCGGACACCCAAGAACCGTCCGGAACCACCCAACAAGCTTTGGCCAGGACTTTTAATCCATTGGTTGTGGGTTCGAGTCCCACAGGGCCTACCGGTTGTTGGTAGGGGTTGGTCCCCTCCCACCTGCTGTGCGGCGCCCGGGTCGGCTTCGGTCGGCTCGGGCGCTGACTTGTTTTCAGAAAGCCTGGACCGCCCCTACGCCGGGTCGACGGCCCGGTGCCGTCGGCCGTCGAGGTCGGGCTGGATCTCCATGGTGAAGGCCGCGTCCTGGTAGGTGCCCTCCCAAGCGCGCCAGACGTGTATGTGGACGGGCCTCGCCTCGCCGGAGCGGTGGATGTTCCACTCGGCCCTCAGGTCCCGGGCGACCAGGGCCGCGGCGTACTCGGCGTCGTGGTCCGGGCTGTCGGTGGTGATCCGTCCGCGCCACTGGTCGGGATGGATGCCGTAGGTGCGGCACCCGCCGGATCCGTACGGCACGTCGACCCGGTACACCCACTGCGTCGCGCCGTTCGTGGTCCCGGTCCGTGCGAGAAGCGGCCGGTGCTGATCGAGAACGGTGCCGTTGTGCGGATGACCGGCGGCCTCGGGGACGATCAGGTGCCGGGCGACGACCTCCCCTGCCAACTGCCCGTAGAGCTCCATGATCCGGAGGTCCTGATCGGACGGCCGGCCGGGCTGCGACATGTGCGTCGAGATCATCCCCAGCAGCCGTCCGGCGTGATCGACCAGCGGCGTGGACTGGACCGAGCGGACACCGGAGGCGCGGAAGGTCCTCTGGTGGAGGGTGAGGCCCCGGTCGTCGCGGACGTCGGCCGTGACTGCCTGGGTGCGTTGCCGGGCAGCCCGTCCGCAGACGGAGCGGTCGTCGTGGACCACCGCGAAGTGGTCGAGGAACTCCTCGCCGAAGCCGGACTGGGTGACCAGGACCAGCGAGTCGTCGCGAGGATCCACGAACTGGATGTTTCCGAACTCGGCGTCCAGCAGTGCCATGGCGGCTTCGGCGACCCGCGGCAGCACGGCGGCCAGCTCGGGGATGTCCCGCAGTTCCTCGGCCGCGTCCTGGAGCTTCTTGAGGGCGGCCGGTTCATCCAGGCTCAGGGCGACCCACGCGGCGAGCTGATCGGCTCTGTGCGCGGCCGCCACCTTGCGCGCCGGCCGGGCCGGCAGCGCAGACGTGTAGGACGCCGTCACATGCTCCAGCGACCCGATGAGGTTGTGGGAATGGTCCATGCGCACCACACCTCAATCCCGTACTTTTGCGACGATTCTATGCCCCTGCCGTATCCCCTGGCAGGGGCTACGTCGGCGCCGTCCCGGCTTCTCACGTTTTCTGTTGCGCCTATCCGTGAGGTGTGGCTACTGTCCTCTCACGGATACATTCACTCTCAACCGTGAGGTCTGACTGTCGATGGTTGCTGATCGCAGTGCCAGTGAGCAGGTTCCCGTCCGTGTGTTCGGTGGTCCGACCGCCCTTCTCGAGTACGGCGGGTTGCGGGTTCTCACCGATCCCACGTTCGACGCCCCCGGTGACTACCCGCTGGGCGGTGACCGGGCCCTGACCAAGACGGCGCCCTCGGCCGGGTCGGTCGCCGAACTCGGTCGTATCGACGTGGTGTTGTTGTCGCACGACGAGCACCCGGACAACCTCGACGTTTCCGGGCGGGCGCTGCTGGCCGACGTGCCGCTCACGCTGACCACGCCGAGCGGGGCGAAGCGGCTCGGCGGGGCCGCCCGGGGGCTCGCGGACTGGGAGTCGGCGGAGGTGGAGCGGCCCGGTGGGGGTGTCGTCACCGTGACCGGGGTGCCCGCACTGCACGGGCCGGGGGAACGGGCGGAGCTCGAAGCGGTCGTCGGGCAGGTCGTCGGGTTCGTGCTGACCGGCGACGGGCTGCCCACCGTCTACGTCAGCGGGGACAACGCGCAGCTCGGACCGGTCAGGGAGGTCGCCGAGCGGTTCGGGCCGGTGGATCTCGCCGTGCTGTTCGCCGGCGCCGCCCGCACCGCCGTCCTCGACCGGCAGTTGCTCACCCTCGACAGCGCACGGGCCGCCGAGGCCGCCCGGATCCTGGGGGCGCGGCGGATAGTCCCGGTCCACTTCGACAGCTGGGCCCACTTCACCGAAGGACGGGGGGAGCTGGAGGCCGCCTTCGCGGCCGCTGGGCTGATCGAGCGCGTGCAGTGGGGGTGAGGGGCGAAGGGCCGCCCGGCCCGGCAAGGGCCGACAGGGTCGCGGCGAGGGCCGACAGGGTCGCCCGGCCCGGCGAGGGCCGACAGGGTCGCCCGGCCCGGCGAGGGCCGACAGGGTCGCCCGGCTCCGCGAGGGCCGACGGGCCGCTCAGCCTGCGCTGAGCTTCGACAGGTCGCCCAGCGGCAGGGTGTGCTGGGTCTGGAGCACCTTCGCGCGCAGGTAGCGGACGTTGTCCGGGGTGGCGAAGACGCCGGTGGGCACGCGGCCCTGGACCTCTACGCCCAGGGCGCGCAGCTGCTCCGCCTTGTCGGGGTTGTTGGAGAGCAGGTCCAGCTCGCCGATGCCGAGGGCGGTGAGCATCTGGGCGGCGGCCGTGTAGTCGCGGGCGTCCTCCGGGAGGCCGAGGGCGGCGTTCGCGGCGTAGGTGTCGAGGCCCTCGTCCTGGAGGGCGTACGCGTCGAGCTTGTTGTAGAGCCCGATGCCGCGGCCCTCCTGGCGCAGGTACAGCAGCACGCCGCCGCGCTCCGCGATCCGCTCGACGGCCTCGCGCAGCTGGGGGCCGCAGTCGCAGCGCGCCGAGCCGAAGACGTCGCCGGTCAGGCACTCGGAGTGCAGGCGGACCAGCGGGGTGGTGCCGGGGGCCGGGGCGCCGAGGACGACGGCCACGTGCTCCAGGCCGTCGGCCAGGCCGTGGAAGGTGACGAGTTCGGCGTCGGCGCGGTAGCCGTCCTGGAAGCGCAGCGGGACCCGGACGCGGGCGCGCTGGGTGGCGGCGGTGAAGTCGGGCATGCGGGTTCTCCGGGTTCCGTACATGGATGTCTGCTTCAGATTTGAAGCAGGCCCTCGATCCAGGACCCTACCCCTTGCTTTAAATTTGAATCAACAGGATTGCGTCGGAAATGTCGTCCTGGTCACGAACAGGACTTGGCCGAGCGCCGCCGCCAGGGCACGTCGTCCCCGGTGGTGTTCGCCGCGTCGCCCTGGAAGCCCTCGGTGACCGTCGTGAAGATCTCCTCCAGCTGCCCGACCTGCTCCGGGTTCAGCCGGTCGAAGAGCGCCGACCGCACGGTCTCGACATGACCCGGTGCGGCGCCCGCCAGGACCGTCATGCCCTCGTCGGTGAGCGCCGCGATGCTGCCCCGCTTGTCCCAGCGGCAGTTCTCGCGCCGCACCAGGCCGTCCTTCTCCAGTCGGGTGACGGCGTACGTCAGCCGGCTGCGGGTGATCTTCAGCCGTTCCGCGAGATCGGTCATCCGAAGTCGCCGTTCCGGGGACTCGGACAGGGTGGACAGGATGGAGTAGTACATGTGCGGCATGCCGGCCTCCTGCTGGAGCTGCCGGTCCAGCGCGTCCTCCACCAGGTGCACGGCACCGATGTACGCGCGCCAGGCGCGCTGCTCCTCGGGGGTGAGCCAGCGAGTCGTCATGCCACCAGTGTAGGTTTGTTTCAAACTTGAACCAAGATCGCAGTCTGCCGAGCCGGAGAGCGCGCCGATGCCGTCGTACCCCTACGTCCTGCTGTCCGCCGCCGTCTCCCTGGACGGCTACCTCGACGACACCACCCCCGAGCGCCTGCTGCTGTCCAGCCCGGCCGACTTCGACCGGGTCGACGAGGTCCGCGCGTCCGTGGACGCCATCCTGATCGGCGCCGGCACGATCCGGGCGGACAACCCGCGGCTGCTGGTGAACTCGGCCGAGCGGCGGGCCGCGCGGGTGGCGGCGGGCAGGCCGGAGTACCCGCTGAAGGTCACGGTCAGCGCGTCCGGCGAGCTGGACCCGGCGGCGAACTTCTGGCACACCGGCGGCGACAAGATCGTCTACACGACGGAGAAGGGCGCGGAGCGGCTGCGCCGGGAGCCGGTCGCGGCGGACGTCGTCGCGCTGGGGCCGGAGCTGGACTGGCGGTCCCTGCTGGCCCATCTGCGCGAGGCGCGCGGCGTCGAGCGGCTGATGGTCGAGGGCGGCGGCACCGTCCACACGCAGCTGATGACACAGGGGCTGGCGGACGAGTTGCAGCTGGTGCTGGCGCCGCTGTTCGTGGGCGACCCCGAGGCGCCGCGGCTGTTCGGGCCGGGCGGCTACCAGGGCGGCCGGCTGCGGCTGCTGGAGTCGCGCCGTATCGAGGACGTCGTACTGATGCGCTACGCGCCGACGGCACCCGGCACCGGCACCCTCCCCTCCGCCGCGGACCGGCACTGGCTGGCGCTGGCATGCGAGCTGGCGGAGCGGTGCCCGCCGTCGGAGACGGCCTTCAGCGTCGGCGCGGTGGTCGTCGCGGCCGACGGGAGCGAACTTGCGCGCGGGCACTCCCGGGAGGGCGGTGATCCGCATGTGCACGCGGAGGAGGCGGCACTGGCGAAGATCGCGGCCGGGGATCCCAGGCTCGCGTCCGCCACCGTGTACAGCAGCCTGGAGCCGTGCACCCGCCGCTCGTCCCGGCCCGTGCCCTGCGCGCGGCTGATCCTCCGGGCGGGGGTCCGCCGGGTGGTGACGGCCTGGCGGGAGCCGGACACCTTCGTGGCGGGCGCCGACGGGAGCGGGATGCTGGCGGCGCAGGGCGTGGAAGTGCTGGTGCTGCCGGAGTACGAGGAGCGCGCCAAGGCGCCCAACGCCCACCTGCTGCCCTGACCGCCCCGGTGTGACGCGGCCCGCACCGCTGACCGAGACGTACTGGTCAGAACGGCCCCCGGGAAAAGCCGTGTGCTTCGGGCCCCGCGGATGGCGTACTATGGATTCACCGACGCGGGGTGGAGCAGCTCGGTAGCTCGCTGGGCTCATAACCCAGAGGTCGCAGGTTCAAATCCTGTCCCCGCTACTGAAGGCTCAGGGCCGGAACTGATTCAGTTCCGGCCCTGAGTGTTTTCCCGTACTCCCGTACTCCCGTTGCCGCGGGGCTCGGTGTGCTTTCGGATCGCCGTCACCGGGGGTGATCGGACGACCGCCCTCCGCATAACAACTGACACGCCGTCAGTATCGATGTGGCATCTGAGGTTTGGCCAACTCGCCCGATTTAGGCCGCTCGTGACCCGTAAGTCCGGGCGAAAATCGTTAATGATCAAGAGGAACAGCTTGGAATCCGCACCTCGCGTCTATTAACGTTCGATAACGCAGCGCGGTCGTCCCAGCCGTCACAAGAGGCGGCTCCGTGCGCACGCGCCGAGTCCCGCAAGGGAGCCGGGGAACCACCACCCTGGGGTGAATCGCGCGAATATCGCCGGGAAGTCACGGTTGATATACGCGCGTAGGAGACCTTCCTGCTCCGAACCCGTCAGCTAACCCGGTAGGCGAGAAGGAAGGAAAGGAGTACGCCCACGTGGCGTCCAACCGGCCTGCTCCGCAAGCCCCGTTCGTGCCGAGTCAACGCGACACCGACACCTTCGGCTACGACCGTTACCGCACCGACGAGGGCCCGTTCGAGGAGTGGAACCCCACCGCGGAGTCCATTCGCCCCGTTCGTGGCAGGCACCGCGTCTCCAAGCAGCGTGGCGGGGGACTCGCCCGCAGCTCCACGGTTCTCGGCGTCGGCGTCATAGCCGCCGTCGGCGCGGGCGGCATGGCCAGCGCGAACAGCGGCAAGCCGCCGGTCGCCATCACCATGCCCGACCTGCCGCTGATCTCCGACGACTCGTCCGAGCCCGCCGAGGACACGGCCACCGCGCTCAGCACGATGGGCGAGACCACCGAGCAGACCGCGCAGGGCACCTCGGACGCCGGTGAGGCGCTGCGCAGCCGGATCATCGCCCAGGCCGAGCTCCAGCAGGACCAGATCGACAGCAAGGCCGCCGCCGCTGCCGTCGCCGCCGCCGAGAAGGAGGCCAAGGAAGCGGCCGCCAAGGCGGAGAAGGAAGCCGAGGCCAAGGCCGCCGCCGCGAAGGCCGCCGCCGAGGAGGAGGCCCGCAAGAAGGCCGAGGCCGAGCGCCTCGCCGAGTTGGCCAAGCAGTACACGCTGCCGACCTCCTCGTACACGATCACCTCGACGTTCGGTCAGGCCGGCGCCTACTGGTCCTCCGGGTACCACACGGGCCTCGACTTCGCCGCCCCCACCGGGACGCTGATCAAGGCGATCCACTCCGGCACGGTCACCTTCGCCGGCTGGGACGGCTCCTACGGCTACAAGACCGAGATCACCCTCGACGACGGCACCGAGCTCTGGTTCGCGCACCAGTCCTCGATCAGCGTCAGCGTCGGCCAGAAGGTGAACACGGGCGACGTCATCGGCCGCGTCGGCGCCACGGGCAACGTCACCGGCGCCCACCTGCACCTCGAGGTGCACCCCGGCGGCAGCACCAGCGGCATCGACCCGATGGCCTGGCTCCAGGGCAAGGGCCTCAACCCCTGACCCACCCCGAGACGGGTATCCACTTCTGATCCCCGGCGGTCCTGGCGACGACCCCCCGACGCGAGGACCGCCGGTTTCGGCATGCCCCAGGGCCTGTCAACGCCCCCTGAGCCGCGGCCCGGTCACGTCCGGTACGGGTTGTAGGCGGGGTATGGCGACGGGCCGTACCCCGGCCCGTCGACCTGGCCGTAGGACTGCCAGTGGACCGGCACCGGTGCCATGTGCGGGTGGCCGTACCCGTGCTGGTGCCCCCGCCAGGACTGCTCGGCGGCCGCGTGCTCCAGGGCCGGGCGGGCGAACTCCCGGCGGTGCCACAGCGCGTGCAGCAACTCCTGTTCCCGTACGACGAAGTCGGCGCCGGCCCGGCCGCGGCGGCCCCGGTGCCGTAGGAACGCCAGCGAGGTGGCGTAGGCCTCGTACTGCGCCACGGTCCGTGCCGCCGTCCGTCCGCCGTGCCGGCGCGCGTACTGCCGGGCCACCCGCCGTTCCCGCATCGAGCCCAGCGCGAACGGTTCGCCCGGTGAGAGCCAGCCGGCGACGACATAGGCGGGCAGCTCCTCGCGCACGGTCCGCAGCTCGCGCTGGCGGGTCCAGATCACCAGCCAGGTCAGCAGCCCGAACGCGGGCACCATGAGCGTCGCGTACACGGCGAAGAAGCCGTACTCGCCGAAGGCCGAGGAGCCGTTCCACAGGGCGTGCATGCCCATGGCGAGCAGCAGGCCGAGGAACGGGAGCAGGACGCGGCGCACCTGCTGGCGCTCGCCCGACCGCGCGGCGATGCCGAAGCCGATGCCGGTCAGGACGGTGAAGAGCGGGTGCGCGAAGGGCGACATGATGACGCGGACGAAGAAGGTCGCCGCCGTGACGGAGGCGATGCCGCTGTCGCCGGTGAGCTGGTCGGTACCGAAGGCGGTGCCGAGGTAGAGGATGTTCTCGGTGAAGGCGAAGCCGGTGGCGGTGACCCCGGCTATCACCACGCCGTCGACGATGCCGGTGAAGTCCCGGCGGCGGAACAGGAAGACCAGCAGCACGGCCGCGGCCTTCGCCAGTTCCTCCACGACGGGCGCTATGACGGTGGCGCCCAGGGTGTCCGCGTGCGACGGGTCGGCCGTCGCGGTCGCTATCCATCTGGTCGCGAAGCTGTTGGCGACGATCGCTATCAACGCCGCCGCGCAGGCACCCCAGGCGAAGGAGAACAGCAGATTGCGCCAGGGGCCCGGCTCGACCCGGTCCAGCCAGCGGAAGGACGCCACCAGCAGCGGCACGGGCAGCACGGCGAGCCCGAGTCCGACCAGGAACCCCTCGGTGCCGGTCTGCTCACGCACCAGCGCGAGGATCACCAGCCCGGAGAGCGCGAGGAGGGTGCTGAGCGCGCCGTAGCGCACCCACCGCTTCTGCCACCAGTGCGCGTGCCGCAGTGCGCCGCCGGTGGGACCGGTGGGGTGCGTCGGGTACGGGGGACAGGTGGCCACGGCATTGACCCTAACGAGGCAGGGGCGCCGCCCGCAGCAGCGCGAGGGGGCTCGGGCGCCGGTGAGGGGTTGCTGTCGGTGCTGGTGTCGATGTCCTCGGGGGACGGTCGTCGGTGCTGGTCTTCCCGCTGCTCCTACCGCTGTACGCGGCGGAAGAGCAGGTCGTTCACCACATGACCCTTGTCCAGTCCCTGGCCCTCGAAACGGGTCAGCGGCCGGAACTCGGGACGGGGCGCGAAACCGCCGTCGGGGACGGTGTTCTCGAAGTCGGGATGAGCGCTCAGCACTTCGAGCATCTGTTCGGCGTACGGCTCCCAGTCGGTGGCGCAGTGCAGCAGCGCGCCGGGTCGCAGCCGGGTCGCGGCGAGGTGGAGGAACTCGGGCTGGATGAGCCGCCGCTTGTGGTGCCGCTTCTTGGGCCAGGGGTCCGGGAAGTAGACGCGCAGCCCGTCGAGGGCGTCCGGCTCCAGCATCTCCCGCAGCAGGATGATGGCGTCGCCGTTGCCCACGCGGACGTTGCCGAGCCCGTGGTGGTCGGCGAGGTTGAGGAGGTTGCCCTGCCCCGGGGTGTGGACGTCGACGGCGAGGATGTTGGTGCCGGGGTCGTCGGCGGCCATCTGCGCGGTGGCCTCGCCCATGCCGAAGCCGATCTCCAGGACGACGGGGTTGTCGTTCCCGAACAGTTCGGCGAGGTCGACGACGCGCTGCCCGTCGATGTCCAGGCCCCATTTGGGCCACAGCCGCTGCAACGCGTCGGCCTGCCCCGCGGTCACCCGGCTCCGGCGCGGCTGGAAACTCCGGATCCGCCGCTCGAAGTGCGACCCGGCCGGATCGGCCTTGGGCCCGTCCGGGAACCGTGGCTCACCCTTGGCACGGGTGTGCCGGACGGAGACCCCGGGGACATGACGCATGCCCTCTTCACCGGTCCCGGCCTGAGCCGGGGTGGTGGCGGGCTGGGGGGCGGAGGCGTTGAGGGAGTCAGACACAGTGGGGTCGATTTTACGGGGAGCGGGACGGGGGAGACCCACGCCCGCTCCCCGGCGGCCGGCCGACCCCTCGGATCGAGCCCGGCACTGCCGGGCGTGAGAGTCAGCTCACCCTCTCACCGCCTCACCCCTTCACCGCCTCACCCCGAGCCCAGCACCGCCAGCGCCCGGCGGGCCACCTCCCGCCCGATCGGCAGCGAGGCCGTGGCCGCGGGGCTCGGCGCGTTCAGTACGTGCACGGCCCGGGGACCCTCGCTGATCAGGAAGTCGTCCACCAGAGATCCATCCCGCAGCACCGCCTGCGCCCGCACCCCGGCGGCCGCGGGCACCAGATCGTCCGACGTCACCGCGGGCAGCAGCCTGCGCACCGCCACCGTGAACGCCGCCTTGGACACCGACCGCCGCAGCTCCCCGGCGCCGTACCGCCAGTGCCTGCGCGCCATCCGCCAGGCTCCCGGCCAGGTCAGCGTCGTCCCGACCTCCCTGGGCCGTACGACACCCCAGTCGTAGCCCTCGCGGGCCAGCGCCGGCACCGCGTTCGGGCCGATGTGCACGCCGCCGTCGATCCCGCGCGTGAGATGCACGCCGAGGAAGGGGAACGCCGGGTCCGGCACCGGATACACCAGCCCCCGCACCAGCTCGGGCCGCGCCAGGGAGTAGTACTCCCCCCGGAACGGCACGATCCGCGCCTCCGGCTCGTCGCCCGTCAGCCGGGCCACCTCGTCGCAGTACAGCCCGGCGCAGTTCACCAGGACCCTGCCCCGCACGACGTCCCCGTCGGTCGTGCGCACGGCGACGCCCAGGTCCGCCCGCCGGTCGATGCGCTCGACCTGTGCGCCGTACCGGATCTCGGCCCCCGAGCCCTCGGCCAGCTGCCGGGCGACCCCGACGAAGTCGCACACGCCCGTCGTCCCGACGTGTATGGCGGCGAGGCCGCGCACCTCCGGTTCGTACTCCGTGATCTGCGCGGACCGCAGTTCCCGGACCGGGATGCCGTTCTCCCGCCCGCGTTGCACCAGGGCGTGCAGGCGGGGCAGCTCATCGCGCTCGGTCGCGACGATCAGCTTGCCGGTGACGGCGTGCGCGATGCCGTACTCCGCGCAGAACTTGACCATCTCGGCGGCGCCCCGCACCGCGTACCGCGCCTTGAGGGATCCCGGCCGGTAGTAGATCCCGCTGTGGATGACACCGCTGTTGCGTCCCGTCTGATGCCGGGCCGGTCCCGGTTCCTTCTCCAGCACGGTCACCCGGGTGCCCGGCGCGGCACGCGTGATCGCGTACGCCGTGGCCAGCCCGACGATGCCACCGCCGACCACGAGCACGTCACAGTCGTAAGCGATCGCCCGCACCTGCCCCACCTCCCGGTTTCGATAATGCACTGCGCCACTGACAGCGCGGTCAAACCCACGGAACGGCGCGCTCCGCCCGAGGTGCCGGCTCTCGTGCCCCCGGCGAGGCGATTCCCGGTGATGCCGAGGGAGAACCTTGGGCAAGGCCGGGAATTCCGGCCATTCGCCTGTCCCGAATCAGCCATGGGAAGTTCACGCGCAGCTCGCAGCTCGCAGCTCGCAGCTCGCAGCTCGCCGGTCACCGCTCGCCGGTCATCGCTCGCAGCGCGCCGATCACCGCTCCGACGATGCGGCACGTCATCCCGGTCTGCCGGGCAGCACGAAGGGCGGCCCGGTCGTGCCGGGCCGCCGGTCTTCCGGGCGGGACACCTAGGCCGGCGCCATGAGCAGCGGCCGAGCCCGCTCCCGCAGTTCCACGACCCGCGGCTCGTCGCCGTAGGGCTCCAGGCGGTGCAGCAGGTCCTTCACGTACTCCGTGGTGCGCGCGGACGATATCCGCCCCGCGACCTCCACCGCCCGTACGCCCTGCTCGCAGGCCGCGTCGAGATTGCCCGACTCCAGTTCGGCGACCGCGGAGACGACCAGCCGCAGCCCGTGCGAGCGCACGAACTCCTCCGTCGGCTTCGACAGGGCCTGCTCGGTGAACCGCCGCACCTGGCGCGGTGCCTTCAGGTCCCGGTAGCACTCCGCGGCGTCCGCGGCGAAGCGGTCGTAGGAGTAGAAGCCGAGCCAGGACGGGTCGCTGTCGCCCTCCCGGGAGCGCTCCAGCCAGCCCTCCGCCGCCTTCAGGGCGGCGCCGGCCGCCTGCGCGTCGTTCGCGCGCGCGTGTGCGCGTGCCTCGACGAGACGGAAGAAGCTCATGGTGCGGGCCGTGGCGAGCCCCCGGTTGCGTTCCAGCGCGGCCTGCGCGAGGTCGACGCCCTCGTCGCCGAAGCCCCGGTAGGTCGCCTGCAGCGACATCGACGCCAGGACGTACCCGCCCAGCGGTACGTCGGCCGCCGCGCGGGCGAGCCGCAGCGCCTGGATGTAGTACCGCTGCGCGGCCTCCTGCTGCCCGGTGTCGAAGGCCATCCACCCGGCGAGACGGGTCAGTTCGGCACTCGCGCCGAACAGGGCCCGGCCCACCTCGTCCGAGTACGAGCCGAGCAGCAGCGGTGCCGCCTCCACTCGTAAGCACTCGGGCACCATGGACGAACGCCAGTCGCCGCCTCCGTACTTGGAGTCCCAGCGCCTGGCGTCCTCGGCGGCCTCCCGCAGCTTCTGCACATCGCTGTGGCCGACTTTGAGCGGTGCGCCGGAACCCTCGGAAGGGCTCACCTCGCGCGCGACCGAACTGTCGGCCGGGGTTATCAGCCACCGTGAGGCAGGCGTTGCGTATGCGCTCACCGCGAACGATCCGGCGAGCGACTGCCAGATGCCGCCGGATCCCGCGCGGCGGCCGGCGAGGTCGAGCCGGTAGAGCTCGGTCGCCGACTTCACCGCCTGTCCTACGTCACGGGGGAAGGCGAGGCCCACTTCGGGTGCGGGGTCCGCGTCCGCCAGGCCGATCTCGTGGAGCGGCACGGGGCGGCCGAGCTTCTGGCCGATCGCGGCGGCGATGAGGTGCGGCGCGGCGCCCTGCGGCACCATGCCCTTCGACACCCAGCGCGCCACCGAGGTCTTGTCGTAGCGAAGAGTCAGGCCCCGCTGAGCGCCAAGGTCGTTGACGCGCCGAGCGAGTCCTGCGTTGCTGATTCCCGCGAGGGCGAGAACGGCGCCGAGCTTTTCGTTCGGCCCGCGTTGCTCCCTGGACATGCGCCACCCCTCGACACAGACGGCTGCCGCGCTGGCATAACCACGCGGCATTCGTAAACCCAGCGTAGTTCGCCGCATCCCAAGCGTTAAGGGGCATTCTTCCGGATGGCGGGATTGTGGTCCGTACTCAAGTGCGCACCCCCTACGCACAGTTGTGACGTGCCCCCAGTGTGTGGCTGTGCGCCCGTCCGTGCGCTCTTCTCCAGCCATCCGGGGAGCGGTTCCATGGCTCTTGCGTGGGTCGGCCCGCTGTACTGGATCCAGTGGGCTGGGGGATTCCGCCGCCTACATCCCCGCGGGCGGCGGAACGGTCCGGGGGGCGCACTCCGTTCCCCGGACTGCGCGCGCAGCGAGCACGGCGAGTAGTGCGGAGGGCTTGTACGGAGCGTGCGTGAGCCTGTCCCTGCGGCGCTGATTTGGCCGAAAATCGACCCTGCCGTTCGCGGGTGATTGCCCCTCCTACCATGGCAGTTGAGGGCGCGAAGGAAGTTTTTGGGGAGCGTACCGGGGGCGCATTCGCGCCGCGGAATTGCTCGATCCCGTCGCTCCGCACACATGGACCGTGTGCTCTCGCGCGCGTGGATCGCCTTGCCCCGTCCGGGTGTTCAGAGCGCCTGACGCCCGCCGCGCGGGCGCCTGCCCAGGCCTGATCGCCCGATCCCGACCTGCTCCGCCGCCGCTCCGGCGCGCGTCCTTCATGGCAGCATGGTGAACCGGTTCGTACGGTGCACTGGTTGTCCACAGCCTGTGGAGGCGTCCATGCGGTGGTTGGTGGGATGGAGCAGCACCGCCGCGGTGGCCGCCGGAATCGGTTCCGCCGGGGCGACCGGAGGCGACGGCGAGACCGTGCACCCGGTGGGGTCCCAACTCCTGTGGGGCGACCCCGATCCGCTGTGGGCGGTCGGCGACTGGCGCCCCGACGAGGTGCGCGTGGTGAAGGCCGACCCGCAGAACCGGATCGCCGTACTCGGCACCTGCGGCGCGAGCGACGAACAACTGCGCCTGGGCCTGTTCGCCGCGCGCGGAGGGGCACTTCGCCACCTGACGGCCTGGTCGGGCAGCTACACCGCCGTCGTCCAGGTCGGCCGCAGGCTCATGGTGTGCGGCGACCTGGCGGGCGCCCGGCCGGTGTTCTACACCCCCTGGGCGGGCGGTACGGCGTACGCGACCGCCGCGCTCCCCCTCGCCGACCTCATCGAGGCCAACCTCGACTTCGGACACCTCGCCGCCCTGCTCGCCGCCCCCGACGTACCGGCCGCCCTGCACGACTCCACCCCGTACGACGGCGTACGGCGCATCCCGCCGGGGCATGCGCTGATCCTGCGCGCCGGAGCACGCGAGGTCGCCGGGTACGAACCGGTCGCCTCGCTCGCGGTCGCGGCACCGCCGGCCGACCCGGACAGTGCGGTGGACGACGTCCGCGACGCCCTGGTGGAGGCGGTACGCGCGCGTCTGTCCGCACCCCGCCACGTCCCCGACATCGACCCCGGCCCGGTGCCGGGGATGGGGCCGGCCGAGCGGCGGGCCGCGCGCGGGATGCCGGTGCCGGGCATCGGCGCCGACCTGTCCGGCGGGCCCGCGTCGGGCACCCTGGCGCTGCTGGCCGCCGGCCTGCCGGGCATGCCGGGCACGGTGCTGGGCCACGGCACGGGCGCCGGCGAACGCCTCCTGGCGGTCACCTTCAACGACCTCACGGTCGGCGGCCGCGAGGCGGAACTGGAACGGGCGGGCGCCCTCGCCGCCAACCCGCGCCTGCACCACGTGGTGGTGGCGGGCGGCGAGGAGACACTGCCGTACGCCGATCTCGACGGCCCGCTGACCGACGAGCCCGGCCCGAGCCTGGTGACGGCGGCCCGGCACCGCGCCCGCCTCGCGTCCGGCAGCGCCGACCACTTCACCGGCTACGGCGCCCGCCAGGTCCTGGACGCCCACCCGGCCCGGCTCGCGGACCTCCTGATGGACCGCAAGCGGCGTCACCTGGTCCGCCCGGTCGCGGCCCTGGCGAAGGCCGACGGCTCGGTGCTGGTCCCCGCGCGCGTGTACGGCGCGGCACGGAAGCTGGCCCGGACCCCGTACCGGACGGGACTGGAGTCCCTCGCCGACCGACTGATGGAACGCCGCTTCGACGAACCAGGAGGAGCCGTCGGGGCCTCGCTCGCCGCGCTCACCTGGGCCAGACCGGGCCCGGCGGCGCGCTGGCTGACCGGTGAGGCGCTGGCTGAGGTATCGGTTCGCCTGCAAGCGTCGACGAGCCGCAACGGAGTGGGTCCGGGCCAACGCCCCGGCGACCACCGCGCGCGTGCGGCCCTCGCCCGGTACGCCTCCGACATCCGGGTCCTCGAACAGGCCGCCGAGATCCGCTCCCAGCGCCTGCACACACCGTTCCTCGACAACCAGGTCGTCCGCGCCTGCCGCGCCATGCCGGAGGCCCTGCGCGTGCAGCCCGGCGCCCGCGCGGCGATTCTGCGTACGGTCCTGGAGGGCGCCGGCGTCGCCGACCTCCCGCCCGGCTGGGGCGTCCCCTCCCACGCCTCGGCGGCGGTGGCGGCCCGCGCCGGCCTGAGGGTGGCCACCGACTCCCTGATGAACCTCTTCGGCACCCCTCTCCTCGCCCAGGCGGGCCTGGTCGAGGCCCGAGTCGTCCGCAAGGCCCTCCGCGCGGCGGCCGAGGGCGAACCCCTCCCCCTGGACGGCCTCGCCGACCTCGTCTCCCTCGAACTCTGGCTCCACCGCCTGCTGGCCCGCCGAGGCACCTGCTGGACCGGCACCCCGGCCCGGCAGCGCGCCGTACCGGCGGGGATCAGGCCGCAGCGGGGAGCGTTGGGGGCGGGGGCCGGGGGCCGGCGCGGGTAGGGGAGCGCGGTGGGGCGCCTCGCCCCGCCCGGCCGCCCCCGCGACAATGACCCGGTGCGGTACAGAATCCTGGGCGTCACCCAGGCAGAGGACGACCAGGGCACCGTCATACCCGTCGGCGGCCCGCGCCTGCGTGCCCTGCTCACCGCCCTGGCCCTGCGCCCGGGCCACCTCACCAGCCCCGACACCCTGATCGACGACGTCTGGGCCGGCGCCCCGCCGCACGACGCCCCCGCCGCCCTCCAGGCCCTCGTCGCCCGCCTCCGCCGCACCCTGGGCAAGAGCGCCATCACCTCGGCCCCCGGCGGCTACCGCCTCACCGCGACGAAGGACGACGTGGACCTCTTCGTCTTCGAACGCCTCGTGCACGAGGGCACGGCCGCCCTCGCCCAGGACGACCCGTCCACCGCCGCCCACACCCTCACCACGGCCCTGGCCCTGTGGCGCGGCCCGGCCCTCGCCGACCTCCCCGACCGCACCGCCGCCGCCACCCGCCCGGAGGCCCTGCGCCTGGAGGCGACCCGCACCCGCATGGAGGCGGACCTGCGCCGGGGCCGCGCCCGAAGCGCCGTACCCGAACTGCGGGAACTGACCGCGACGCACCCGTACGACGAGCCCCTGCACGCCCTCCTGATCCGCGCCCTGCGCGACACGTCCCGACCGGCCGACGCCCTCGCCGCGTACGAAGCGGCCCGCCGAGCCCTGGCCGACGGCCTCGGCACCGACCCCGGCCCCCAGCTCCGGGCCCTGCACGCCGAACTCCTGTCGCCGGAGTCCGCCGACACGTCCCCCGGGGCGCCCCCTGCGAGAACCTCCGACCCACCCACCCCTTACCGGGCCCACCCCGAACGGACCGGCAACCTCCGTCCACGCCTTACCTCTTTCGTGGGCCGGGAACTCGAACTCGACGCCATCCGTTCCGAATTGCACAGGGCCCGACTGGTCACGCTCACCGGACCGGGCGGCTCTGGCAAGACCCGTCTCGCCGAGGAGGCCGCCACCGGCGTCCCCCAGGCATGGCTCGTCGAGCTCGCCCCGCTCGACCACCCGGAGGCGGTGCCCGGCGCGGTGGTCAACGCACTCGGTCTGCGCGAGACCGTACTCCTGACCCACGAGCCGACGGCCCAGCAGGACGACCCGCTCGCCCTGCTGATCGAGTACTGCGCAGCCCGCAGCCAACTCCTGATCCTTGACAACTGCGAACATGTCATCGGCGCCGCAGCCACCCTCGCCGAGACCCTCCTCACCCACTGCCCGTGCCTCACGATCCTCGCCACCAGCCGTGAACCCCTGGGCGTCCCCGGCGAGTCGGTCCGCCCGGTCGAACCCCTGCTCCCCGCCCCCGCGCACCGCCTCTTCACGGACCGCGCGGCAGCCGTCCGCCCCGATGCCGCCACCGCGCTGCGTGCCGGCCGCGAGCAGGAGGCCGTCGCGGAGATCTGCCGCCGCCTCGACGGCCTGCCGCTCGCCATCGAGCTGGCGGCGGCCCGGCTGCGGCTGCTCACACCCCGGCAGATCGCCGACCGCCTCGACGACCGCTTCCGCCTCCTCACCTCCGGAAGCCGTACGGTCCTGCCCCGCCAGCAGACCCTGCGCGCCGTGGTCGACTGGTCCTGGGACCTGCTGGACGAGCACGAGCGCACGGCCCTGCGCGAGATGTCCGTCTTCGCGGGCGGCTGGGACCTCACGGCGGCCGAGGCCGTGTGCACCGGACCGGTCGCGGACGTCCTCGGCGCCCTGGTCGACAAGTCCCTGATCGTTGCCACCCCGCCGGAGCGGGACGGCTCCTACGGCATGCGCTACCGCATGCTGGAGACCATCCACGAGTACGCCGTGGAGCGCGCCGCCGAGCTCCCCGAACTGCGACTGGCGGCCGAGCGCCGGCATCGCGCGTGGGTGCGCGCCCTCGTGGAGGAGGCCGACCCGCTGCTGCGCTCCGCCGACCAGCTCCCGTGGATCGCCCGCCTGGAGACCGAGCTGGACAACATCCGCGCGGCCCTCGACCGCGCCCTGACAGCGGGCGACGAACCGGACGCCACCGCCGTCTCGCTGGCCATGTGCTGGTTCTGGTGGCTGCGCAACTACCGAGTGGAGGGCGCGGCCTGGGCCGAGCGGATCCTGCGCCTGTGCGCCGCCCTGGACGCCAAGACCGCGGCCCCCGGTGCCCGTCCCGCATCCGATCTGGACGCCTTCCTCGCGGACCCGGAGGGGCAGGCCCGCCACCCACGGCACACGCACCGGATGAACCTCCGCCTGCAACACCTGTTCCTCTCCATCGAGTTCGAACCGGTGGAGCACTGGCAGGACGAGCGCTGGTGGCCGTACATCGAGCGGGTCCAGGCCCACTTCGCACGCAGCGGCCCCGAATCGGCCCGCATGCCGGGCATGGTCTGGCCGCTGACCCAGTACATCCTGGGCGGCACCGTGAACACCGGCCAGGTCATGGACGCCGTGCTGGCCAACTGCCGGGAGTTCGGCGGCGACTGGGAGGTCGGCTGCATCCTGATGTTCCGCACCCACATGCTCGTCGACGCACCGGGCGGCCTGGCGACCGTCGACGACGACCTCGCGGAGCTGCGGACCCTCAGCCGCCGGGCCGGCGACCGCTGGATGCGGGCCCAGGTGTCCAGCGCGGCCGGCGAGACGGCCATGTCACGCGGCCACTACGAGGAGGCCGAGGCCGAGTTCGAGGAGGCGCTGCGCCTCGCCCATGAGGTGGGCGCGTACGCCGAGACGCCGTTCCTCATCGCCCGGCTCGCCGAGATCGCCTACCGCGCGGGTGACCGTGAGGCCGCCCTGGCGGCGCTGGACGAGGCAGGGGCGGCGGCCGACCGGTACCGCGTGGCGGACTCCCGGGCGTTCGTCCTGCTGATGCGGGCCCGGCTGGCCTTGGACGACAAGGACGCCGCACGCGCGCGTGAGCTGTGCGAGGCGGCCCGCGCGCAGACCGCGAGCGCCACGCTGCCGCCGCAGTTCCTCGTGCTGCTGAACATCGTCGACGCCCTGACGACGACGATGGAGTCGGGCCCCGAGCAGGGGCTGCCGCGCGTGGCCGACACCCTGCGCCTGGCCGTGGAGAACCGCTGCGCCGACGTGATCACGGCGACCCTCGCGGACACGGCGGCGGAACTGCTGACCCGGCTCGGCGACCCCGCCCGCGCGGTCCGTCTGCTCGCCGCCTCGGACCACTGGCGCGGCGACCAACCGCGCCCGATGCCGGAGAGCGAGCCCGCGGAGCGGGCGGAGGCCGACGCCCGGATGGCCCTGGGCGCGGAGCGGTTCACGGCCGAGTACGACCGGGGCGGCGCCTTCACCCACGACCAGGTCCTGGGCGAGCTCGCCGAGGCCGTACGCGATCTCCAGCCGCCCGCCGAGCGGAAGCCGTAGCCCCGCCCTGGACCCTGCCGAAGGCCCCAGCCGCTCCAACGCCCCTACCGGCAGCTGAACTTCGACTCGGCCCAGTCCGCGAGCAGCAGATTGTCGACGGTACCGCGGGGCTCGACGACCAGCCGGACGGTCTCGCGCCCGGTGAGGTTCACCTGTACGGGCACCGCCGCGTCCCCGGCCTTGACGACCGGTGACCGCCACAGGCGCATGCCGTCGGCGTACACCGAGAAGGAGAACCCGCCGAGGCCGAGGTTCATGTCGTCGACGCCGACCAGTGCCTGGTACGCAGCGCACTGCCGGTTGAGGTCGATGGTGACGGAGGACCGGCCGTGCACCGTGACGCCGTGCGCGTACTGCTTGCCGCCGATCGACACGCCGGCGCGCTGCCACACCCAGCTGCTCCCGTACAGCCGCATCTCGGGCTCGGTGCCGTCACCGGTGAGGTCGTACGACAGCTCGCTCCACCGGTAGTCGGCCGGGGCCGGCGGTGGCGTCGGGGTGGGCGTGGGTGTCGGCGTGGGTGTCGGCGTCGGGGTCGGTGTCGGCGTGGAGGTGGGAGTCGGCTTCGGCGTGGGCGCCGGACCGGGCGAGCGCGTCGGGTCGGGGGTCGGTGTCGGTGCGCGGGTCGGGGCCCTCTCGGGCTCCGCGGCCGGAGCGACCGGCGGGGGCTTCGGAGTGGGCTCCCGCCTCGGCGGCTTCGGGGTCGGCGTCTCCTCGACGACGGGGGAGGGGACGGGAGGCTGCTTGGCGTCGTTGTGCCGGGCCGGCGTGTCGTTGCCGGCCAACGCGAGCACGATCGCCGCCGCGACACCCACGGCGACCACACCGGCGGCGATCCCGGCCTTGAGCGGCGCGCCCAGCCCTTCGGAGGCCGCCGCACCACCCCCGGCCCCGCCGGACGAGCTCCCGCTTGCGGCCCCGGCCCCGCCGGCTGCACCCGCACCCGCACCGCTCGACGAACCACCGCTCGCCGCGGCGGCCGCCCCCGCGGCACCGGCCGCACCCGCCCCGGCGCCGCCCGCGATGAGCCCGGCCGCCTTGGCGTACCCGGCGACACCGAACCAGCCGATGACCGCGACCGGCACGACGGCCGGGATACCGCTGGCGACTTCCTTGATCTGACCGGCGGCCAGCCGGCACTTGGCGCACTCCTCCAGGTGCTTGCGCAGACCCCGCTCGGCGCGGGTGCGCAGGCTGCCGCGGGCGTAGGCGCCGAGCCGGTCGGCGTAGCGGGCACACTCCTCGTCGCCGGCGAGGCTGGCGCTGACGTGGGCTTGGAGGTAGGCCTGCTTGAGGCCCTCGCGGGCCCGGCTGGCGAGCACGCGCGTGCCGTTGGCGTCGAGCCCGAAGAGCGTGGCGACCTCGCTCGGCGACTCGTCCTCGACCTCGGTGTGCCACAGCACGGCCTGCCAGCGCTCCGGCAGCGACCGGAAGGCCTGCATGGCCATGGACTGCTCGGCCTCGTGCATCGCGCGTACGTCCGCGCCGAGGTCCAGGGTGTCCTCGGCGGACGCCACGGCCACCGCCGAGGACTGCGCGGCGAACACCGCGAAGTCGTCGACGAGCTGCTCGCGCCGCGCCGACCTCGTCCAGTCCGCGGCGGCCCGCCGGATCGAGGTCAGCAGGTAGGCGCGTACGGCGTGCTCGGGTCCGGAACCGCCGCGTACCGCCTGGAGCATACGGGCGAAGACCTCGGCGGTGAGGTCGTCGGCGGTGTGGGCGTCACGGCAGCAGGTGCGGGCGTACCGGCGGACCGCCTCCGCGTGGCGCCGGTACAGCTCCTCGTAGGCGCTGTCGTCACCGGAGCGCATCCGGCCGATCAGGTCGACGTCCGACGGCGGCAGCTCGAGCGGCGGTGGCAGTGCGCCGTCCTGGCGTCGGTCGCGCTGGGCCGGGACGCCGCCGGGTGGCACGTCGGCGGGTCCGCCCTGGCTCGGCACCTGGGGAATCGAGGACTCCCCGTCACCGCGTGACTCGTCCCACCCGTCAACGCTCATCGCGGAAAGCCCCCGCCGCCAGCTCCACCAGTCCCGGACACCGGGTCAGGGTGCCACATCGGCTTTTGGTCAGGACCCACTCGTACGGACATCCACCCGTCCGTGGGGAATTCCCGCAACCCAGTACTGGCCCCCGCCCCGGCGGGGAAGGGTCAAGCAGCCGTCAGAGGGCCGGAGTTGAGGCCGGAGTCGGGACCCACGCGACATGCCCGGCAGGTTCCATGAGGTGCGCGAGGCGAGGGCGGTACGGTACCTCGCCTCGCGGTCACCTCCTGCCGATCCGGCACCCCGTGGACGTCACGGTCGCCGCATCGGCCCGGCTCACGCCTGTGGCCGCGACCGCAGACCCTCCAGCAGGATGTCCAGCAACCGCGCCGAGGCCGCAGCCTGCTGCGCCGCGTCCGGCAGCGAGGGCGCCGCCGTGGCGATCACCAGCAGTACGTCCGACACCGAGACGTCGGCCCGCAGCTCACCCGCCGCGCGCGCCCGCTCCACGAGCTGGCCCACCACGTCGAGCAGAGCCGCCGCACCCGCGTCGTCCGCCGGGTCGGCCGAGACCGCCGGCTGCTCGGGCACCAACCGCAGCTCACCGGCGCCCGGCTGCATCCGCTGCTGCGGCACCCGCGCCTCGTCGAGCCCCGTGCCGTCCTCGGCGACGCCGACCCGCAGCACCTGCGGCGGCAGCAGCCGGCCCGCGCCCGAGGCCACCGACGTGCGCAGGAAGCGCGACAGCGCCGACCACGGCTCGTCCTCCTGACCGAGCGCGGCACGCGCCTGGTCGGTCAGCCGGGACGTCTCCTCCTCGGCTATCCGCCGCACCAGGACGTCCTTGCTCGGGAAGCGCCGGTACACCGTCCCGACGCCGACCCTCGCGCGCCGCGCCACGTCCTCCATCGGCGCGCCGTATCCCAGCTCGCCGAAGACCTCACGCGCCGCACGCAGTACGTGCTCCAGATTGCGCTGTGCGTCCACGCGCAGCGGCGACGAACGCGGGCCGTCCCCGCGTCCGTTGCTCGCGGCCGCGCTCAACGTGCCGCCCACCGCTCCGCCGCCGTGGGTGATGGCGGACGCGGAAGACCATCGAGAATCCTGAACATGCATAAGCGATCCCCCGGTAATGACGTCTCCCCCCGGAGACTCCCCGTCACTGCAAAAGCCGGAGCGTCGCGGAACATGCCCGGACCACGAGTCCGTTTCGTGTGACGCGTGGACCCGAAGAGCGCATCCCCCTACACCCCGTCGACACACGAACATAGTTGAGCGAGGGTCAATTCAGAAGGGGCAGGTTCCGCACGGAGCGCCCCTCGATCGGAGTACGGGCCGCTTACGTCCCCTTTGCGCCACCTGTGATCCCCCGGCGCACACCTCTTGACCTGCGGAGATTCTTCGCACTCCGGCAATTCGGCCAAATCGCGGCCGCCCCGGCCGCCGGTCACACAAATTGTCGAGGCTGTGGACAAACGCAAGCGTCGGGTGCGTCATGGGATGGTGAAGGAACGTGCGCGCATTCTCGTTGTCGGCGGCGGCTACGTCGGGATGTACACGGCCCTGCGTCTCCAGCGGAGGCTGAAACCGGAACTCGGGCGAGGTGAAGCAGAGATCACCGTCGTCACCCCCGACCCGTACATGACGTATCAGCCGTTCCTGCCCGAAGCGGCGGCCGGCTCGATCTCGCCCCGCCATGTGGTCGTACCGCTGCGCCGCGTCCTGCCCGCGTGCCGGATCATCATCGGCGAGGCCACCGCCCTCGACCACGCCAAGCGCACCGCCACCCTCACCACCCTGGCCACCGAGGAGGAGGGCACGGGCTCCGAACAGCTGTCGTACGACGAACTCGTCCTCGCCCCCGGCTCCGTCTCGCGCACCCTGCCCATCCCCGGCCTCGCCGAGCACGCCATCGGCTTCAAGACCGTCGAAGAGGCCATCGGCCTGCGCAACCACGTCATCGAGCAGATGGACATCGCCTCCTCCACCCGCGACCCCGAGATCCGCGACGCGGCTCTCACCTTCGTCTTCGTCGGCGGCGGCTACGCGGGCGTGGAGGCACTCGGCGAGCTGGAGGACATGGCCCGCTACGCCGCGCGCTACTACCACAACGTCCGCCCCGAGGACATGAAGTGGATCCTGGTCGAGGCCTCCGACCGCATCCTGCCCGAGGTCGGCGAGGACATGGGCCGCTACACCGTCACCGAACTGCGCCGCCGCAACATCGACGTACGCCTGCACACCCGCCTGGAGTCCTGCGCCGACCGTGTCGCCGTCCTCAGCGACGGGGCCCGCTTCCCCACCCGCACGGTCGTGTGGACGGCCGGCGTCAAACCGCACCCGATCCTCGCCGCGAGCGACCTGCCACTCAATGCGCGCGGCAGGCTGAAATGCACCCCCGAGCTGACCGTCGACGGCACCACGCACGCGTGGGCCGCGGGAGACGCCGCCGCCGTCCCCGACGTCACGGCCGGCGAGCCCGGCACGGACTGCGCCCCCAACGCCCAGCACGCCGTGCGCCAGGCGAAGACCCTCGGCGACAACATCGCCCACACCCTGCGCGGCGAGCCCCTGGAGACGTACGCGCACAAGTACGCGGGCTCCGTCGCCTCCCTCGGCTTCCACAAGGGCGTCGCCCAGGTCTACGGCCGCAGGCTGAAGGGCTACCCTGCCTGGTTCATGCACCGCGTCTACCACCTCAGCAGGGTGCCGACCTTCAACCGCAAGGCCCGCGTCCTGGCCGAATGGACACTGTCGGGTCTGTTCAAGAGGGAGATCGTCTCCCTCGGTTCGCTCGAACATCCCCGAGCGGAGTTCGAACTCGCGGCCGGTGGAAAGCATCCACACAACCCGGGAGACGACACGAAGGGGTCGTCCTGACCGGACCCAGGAACTCCATCGACAGGGCAGGCGTCTGACGGGTGTCGGCCAGGTCGACCGCACTGCCAGACTGATCCCGAACCGACCCCGACCCAGGACGGGCACCCGCCCGCCCTTCGCACCACGAGGCTCTCCCCACAGTGCCGCAACCCCGGGGTGCCGCCGCCCCGCAGACCCCCGGCCGGGTCCGGAGCCGGCCGAAGACGACGACACGAGGCAAGGATTCGTGAACTTCACGCGCTGGAGCGCCCGGCTCCCCGGAACGCAGCGCCGCGCCGCAGCGCGGACCGAGAACGCGGCGGCGGCCACCCCGGACCGCCGAGCAGAGAGCCCGAGCCCCGTCCCCGCGGCCCGCGTCGAACAACTCACCGACGAAGGCGAGCCGATCCCCGCAGTGGACGAGCTGCCGGTCCGTGAGGTCCTCGACCGCGTCCCGGCCCTGGTCGCCCTGGTCCACGGCACCGACCACCGCCTCGCCTACGTCAACGACGCCTACACGACGGCCTTCGGCGCACGGCCCTCCGGCGAACCCGCCCGCGAGGCCCTGCCCGAACTGACCGAACTGGGC
Source organism: Streptomyces sp. bgisy027 (assembly GCF_057710365.1). Taxonomy (NCBI): domain Bacteria; kingdom Bacillati; phylum Actinomycetota; class Actinomycetes; order Kitasatosporales; family Streptomycetaceae; genus Streptomyces; species Streptomyces sp. bgisy027. The sequence goes on along the minus strand of NZ_JBYIVZ010000032.1, from coordinate 3,626 downwards.
CTGCTGCCCCTCCTGGACCAGGTCCTGCGCAGCGGCAAGCCCCGCACCCTCAAGTCCCGCAAGGCCCCCGACGGCCGCTCCTACACCTTCACCTGCACCCCGGTCAGCGAGGGCGACTGCAGTGCTGCCACCGCCGTCAGCGGGGTGCTCGTCTTCGCCACCGACGTCACCGATCACGCGGAGGCCGCCGAGCGCCTGCGCGCCAGCGAACGCCGCCAGCGCGAAACGGCCGTGACCCTCCAGCGCTCCCTCCTCCCCCAGGAGCTCGAAGAGCCGGACGACCTGCGCATCGCCGCCACCTACCACCCCGGCGGCACCGAGGCCGCGGTCGGCGGCGACTGGTACGACGTGATCACCCTCGGCGGCGGCCGCACCGCCCTCGTGATCGGCGACGTCATGGGCAGGGGCGTGAGGGCCGCCGCGGTCATGGGCCAGCTCCGCACAGCGGTCCGCGCCTACGCCCGCCTGGACCTCCCGCCGCACGAGGTACTGCAACTGCTGGACGGCCTGGCGACGGAGATCGACGCCAACCAGATCGCCACCTGCGTCTACGCCGTCCACGACCCGAACGAGGGCCGCCTGGTCTACGCCTCCGCCGGCCACCTCCCGATCCTCGTCCGCGACGAGAACGGCGACGTCCGGCGCGCCGACGAACCCACCGGCCCGCCACTCGGCACCGGCGGCTGGATGCACGCGTCCGGGTCCATCGCCCTGAGCCCCGGCTCCACCGCCGTCCTCTACACCGACGGCCTGGTCGAACGCCGGGACGAAGACCTGGACGAGGGAATCGCGTCCCTGGAGCGCGCCCTCGCCGGCGCGACGGGCACTCCTCAGGTCGTCTGCGACCGCCTGGTCCGCTCGGCGGGCGTCACCGCCGACCACGACGACGACGTCGCCGTCCTCGTCCTGCAGCACCCGGCCCGCACCGGCCCCGACAGCGACCTCTTCCGCAACGCCGCCCTGGAACTCCTCGGCGGGGTCGAGGCCGCCCCACGCGCGCGTGCCTTCGCCTCCGGCGTCCTGACGAGCTGGCGCTTCCCCACGGACCTGCACGATCTGGGCGTCCTCGCGACCAGCGAACTGGTCGCGAACTCCCTCCAGCACGGCACCCCGCCCATGCGGCTGCGCCTGCGCCGCACGGACCGCCGCCTGACCATCGAGGTCACCGACGGCGACGACCACCTCCCGCGCCGCCGCCGAGCCGAACCGGTCGACGAATCGGGCCGAGGCATCGCGATCGTCGCCACGATCGCCTCGGCCTGGGGCTCCAGACGCACACCCGGGGGCGGCAAAGCGGTCTGGTGCGAGTTCGTCCTCCCCAAGGGGAGCCGCTAGCGGCCGGGGGTTGCCCAAGGGGGAGCCGCCGGCGGCCCTGGGGAAGATCAGGCGTGCGCCCGCGACGGCCCCGCCGCCGGGGCGGCGGCCCCCTGCGCCACGACCCGGCTCTTCCCCAGCCACGGCTGATCCTGCACCGCGCTGAGCTGACGCCCGAGCCGCAGCGCCAGATAGGTGATCCCCAGCGAGAACAGCAGGAACGTCACGACGTACGGCCCGTGCAGCGCCGCCCCCATGGGCCCGCCCACCGCCGGACCCACCGCCAGCGCCAACTGCTTCACCAGGGCGAAAGCCGAGTTGTACTGCCCGGCCATCCCGCTCGGCGCCAGGTCCGCGACCAGCGGAGCGACGGTCGGCGACAGCATCGCCTCACCCAGCCCGAACAGCGCGTACGTGGAGATGAAGGCCGCCGTGGCCATCTCCTGGCTCCCGTGCCCGAGCCCGGCGTACCCCGCCGCGACCCAGGCCACGGCCCAGATCAGACCCACGGCCGCGATCACCCGCGACCGCCTGCGCCGCTCGACGAACTTCAGCACGGCGAACTGCGCCACCACGATCATCGCGGTGTTGGCCGCGAGTGCGGTCCCCAGCACCGACGTCGACACCCCGGCCGCCTCGACGCCGTACGCGCTCAGCCCCGACTCGAACTGGCCGTAGCAGGCGAAGAACAGCACGAAGCCCAGCACGCACAGCTGCACCATCGCCCGGTTCTGGAGCAGCTGCTTCCAGCTGCCCTTGGCCGACTGCCCGGCCGGCGCCCCGTCGACCCGCGGCGCGTGCGGCATCCGCACCGTCACCATCACCACGACGAGCAGCAGAAACATCGCCGCCTCGATCGCGAACAGCAGAGTGAAGGACGAGACGCTCGTCGTGTCGACGAGGTGGCCACCGATGAGGCCGCCGACGCCGAGCCCCAGGTTCTGGAGAAAGAACTGCGTCGCGAACGCCCGCGACCGGGTCTCCGCCGAGGAGCAGTCCACGATCATCGTCGCGAGCGCCGGCTGCATCACGGCCTGCCCCGCCCCGAGCGCGGCCGCCGACAGCAGTACGGCCGCCGCCGTCCCGGCGAGACCCAGGCTCAGCGAACCGAGCGCGGCGGTGACCAGAGCGGCGAGCAGGACCGGCAGCGGGCCACGCCGGACGATGGCCCGCCCGGCGAACGGCAGCACGACCAGCGCGGCCACGGCGAAGACGGCGAGAACCATCCCCGCCGTCATGGCACCGAGCCCCCGTACCTGCGCCACATAGACGTACAGGTAGGGGACGGTGAAGCCGAGCCCGAACGCGCTGAGTGCGTTGCCCACGTGAATCCGGCGCATCGCTGCGCCCATCGCCCTGGTCACGTTCACCTCTCTCAATGAGGACCCATCGATGTAGGTCTGAAGACTTCGAAGCTAAAGTTAGAACCTAAACACTACACCTCGAAGGACTTCAACGCCAAGCAGGCCCGTGCCATACTCGGCCCATGGGCGACACCCCCGACATCGGCGAACCGACGCTCGAAGAGCAGATCGCCGCCTACCAGCGCGAGTTCCAGGACCTCGACCCCCAGGTCGAGCAGATCGTCTCGGCGCTGTCCCGCCTGAACCGCCGCATGAACGTCGCTTACGGCCGTCAGACCTCCGCCCTAGGCATCAGCAACGCCGAGTGGGAGGTCCTCAAGGCCCTCGTCCTCTCCGGCGCCCCGTACCGGATGGGCCCGAGCGACCTCGCCAAGCGGCTCGGCCTCACGCCGGCCGCGATGACCCACCGCATCGACCGTCTGGTCGCCGAGGGGCTGGTCACCCGGGAGCGCGACGAGTCCAACCGCGTCCGCGTCATCGTGGAGCTCACCGCGGGCGGCCGTGAGAAGTGGCTGGAGGCCATGCGGCTGGCGTCGGTCTTCGAGGAGGACCTCCTCCAGGACCTCTCTCCGCAGGAGCGCACCACGCTCGGCGACGTCCTGACCCGCTTGCTCCGCAGGGTGGAGCACGCCCAGCCGGACGCCGGCGGACGCCTCAGCGACCTGGACTGACGTGGGGCGCGGCACCGCCACAAAAGATCTTGACAGGGGGCAGTTGACAGCCCCTTGCCTGATCCGTAGAGTTCTTCGGGTTGCCGCCGAGCCGTAACGGTTCTTCGACAGCAACTCCCGCCGCGAGAGCGGCAACCAAACCACCAGCACGATCTCCCAACCGGGTCGATTTCGGCATGCCCGAATTCAATTCGAATTGGGACCCGGTGACCCGATTAGGAATCGCCGAGAGGATCCGCTAAGGTTTGAAACGTCGGAAGGGCCCAACAGCCCGGAT
>NZ_JBYIVZ010000031.1:0-125844 GCF_057710365.1 Streptomyces sp. bgisy027 | reverse complement strand
GCCCGCCGCTGCGGGCGGACACCCCCCGGCACGTCCCCTTGCCGCCGTGGGCGACTGCGACGCCCCAGGGGCGCGGGGAACTGCGCGAGTGGTTGGGGCGGTTGGGGTCACGGCTTGGCGCGGGCCTGCTGCAACGCCCTGTCTTTCAGGGGCGCGGGGAACTGCGCGAGCGGTTGTGACGGGTGCGGTCACGGCTCGGCGCGGGCCTGCTGCAACGCCCTGCCTTTAGGGGCGCGGGGAACTGCGCGAACGGTTGCGTCGCTTGCGGTCGCGTCTTGGCGCAGGCCCGCTGCAACCCGCTGTCCTTTTTTTGGGGGGCGCGATCGGCCGCTACGGGCCCGCAGTCGCCGTCGGACCCGGTGCGGCAGGTGCGGTCGGCGTTCGGTGCTTGCCGCGCATCGTCGCGGCGAGGAGGGTGATCGCCGTTCCTGCCACTGCCCAGGCCGAGAGGACCAGCAGGGAGCCGGTCGTGTCGTTGCCCTTGAAGTAGGCGACCGAGCGGGTTGTCCAGGTGCCCGCGCCGGGGGGTAGTGCCGGGCCGATGTCGTGCCAGAACGGGGGGAGTAGCGGGGGTGGCAGGGCGCCGCCCGCGCTCGGGTTGCCCAGGATCACCACGATCAGGATCACCAAGCCGATTCCGGCCATGCCGAAGAGGGCCTGAAAGGCGAAGGTGGTCGCGCCCACGGCGAAGACGGTCAGGGTGCCCACGCCCCAGAGGGCGGCGATGCTGCCGGGCAGTGCGCCCAGGACGGGGCCGACGATCAGGGCGCCGCCCAGGCCGGCGACGGCCGCGACCAGGGCCATGACGATGAGGCGGATCACTGAGCGTCTCAGGGTGGGGCGGCGGGCGCCCGAGCTGATCGTGATGATCGACGCGCAGAGGTAGCCGCCGACGCACCAGCCCACGGTCACGTAGAAGGACGTCAGCCCGTTGGAGTCGTGGCGGTCGGCGGGGGCCACGTCGACCGTGCGGAGTGTGCGGGCCTCGGATCTCTCCAGGGTGGCGACCAGGGCCTCCAGGGTGACGGCCAGTGCTCTGCCGCCTCCGGTGGCGACCAGGAGGGTGTCCGTGGTGGTGGTCGGGTCGATCACCAGGGCGCCGTCGATCTCCCGGTCCAGGATCTGGTCGCGGGCCGTCTCCACGTCGGGCAGGGCGCGGGGGTCCAGCGGGTCGTCGGGCAGGTTCTCCAGTCGGTCCACCGTCTGCTGGGCGGCCACCTCGGGGGCCACTACTCCCAAGGGCACGTTCTTGGGTTTCGGGTCGTGGAGGGCGCCCACGTAGGAGGCGATGAAGAGCAGGGCGAGGACCACCGTGCCGGTCACGAGGATCGTGGCCCGGGGGGTGACGGCGTCCTTCACCTCGGCCAGGAAGGAGGGGTGGGGAGTGCCGGCGCCGGGGGTCTGCGTCATGCCCCCACGGTCCGGGGCCGAGGGCGTTTGCGCAGGTGGGAGGCGGCCGAACGGATGTCGTACGAGTGTTCGATAACGGTCCCGGAATGGTCTATGGTGGGGGTGGGAGAGTTGGGAACTGATGTTCGAGTAATGGCTCGGACTCGCTGGCGCGGGAGGTGTGTGTGTCGGGCTTCGCGCATCTGCACACCGTCTCCGGGTTCTCCCTGAGGTACGGCGCCTCGCACCCGGAGCGGCTGGCCGAGCGTGCCTCCGAGCGGGGCATGGACGCGTTGGCGCTCACTGATCGTGACTCGCTCGGGGGTGCGGTTCGGTTCGCCAAGGCGTGTGCGACGGCGGGGGTGCGGCCGTTGTTCGGTGTGGAGCTGGCCGTGGCGGGGTTCGGGGTTTCGGGGGAGGGTGCGGGGCGGCGGCGGGCTCCGGTGCGGGGTGGTGCCTTTGTCGATGAGTCGAGTCAGCGGGTCACTTTTCTCGGGCGGGACGGGGCCCGGGGATGGGGCGATCTGTGCCGAATCGTTTCGGCGGCGCATGGCGGGGAGGGGCCGCCGATGCTGCCCCGGGAGGACAACCGGGGGGACGGCCTGATCGTCCTGCTCGGGCCCGACTCCGACGTCGGACGCGCGCTCGCCGCCGGCCGTCCCGACCGGGCGGCCAGGCTGCTCGTGCCCTGGCGGGAGATCTACGGCGACTGTCTGCGGCTGGAGGCCGTCTGGCACGGGCGCAAGGGCACCGGGCCGGGCTCGCTGCGGCTGGCCGCCCGTACCGTCGGCTTCGCCGCCGAGCAGCGGCTGCGGCCCGTGCTGAGCAATGCCGTCCGCTATGCCGACCCGGGCCTGGGGCCGGTCGCCGATGTGCTGGACGCCGCGCGCCGGCTCGTGCCCATCGACTCCACCAAGGAACTGGACTCCGGTGAAGCCTGGCTCAAAGGCGCCGGGGACATGGCACGGGTCGCCGAGCGGGTCGTCGAGGCCGCGGGGTTCCGGCGTGACACCGCGCACCGGCTGCTGGAGCAGACCGGGGCGACGGCTGCCGAGTGCCTCGTCGATCCCGAGGACGACCTGGGCATCGGCACCGTCCACTTTCCCGAGCCGCATCTCGTCGGCGCCGGGCGGCGCAGCGCGCAGCGGGCGCTCGCCTCGCGGGCGGTGGCGGGCATGGTGCGACGCGGCTACGACGGGCGGCGGGCGTACTGGGAGCGGGTGCACCAGGAGCTGGACATCATCGCCCACCACGGGTTCGCCTCCTACTTCCTGACGGTCGCCCAGGTCGTCGACGACGTCAGGGCGATGGGGATCCGGGTGGCCGCGCGTGGGTCCGGTGCGGGGTCGCTCGTCAACCATCTGCTCGGCATCGCGCACGCCGATCCCGTGGAGCACGGGCTGCTGATGGAGCGCTTCCTGTCCAAGCGCCGGCCGGTGCTGCCCGACATCGACATCGATGTGGAGTCCGCTCGGCGGCTGGAGGTCTACCGGGCGATCATCGACCGGTTCGGGACCGAACGGGTCGCGACCGTCTCCATGCCGGAGACCTATCGGGTGCGGCATGCGGTACGGGACGTGGGTGCGGCTCTGTCCATGGACCCCGCCGACATCGACCGGATCGCCAAGTCCTTCCCGCACATCCGCGCCCGCGACGCCCGCGCGGCGCTGGAGGAGCTGCCCGAGCTGCGGCGACTGGCCGGGGAGCGGGAGCGGTACGGCAAGCTGTGGGAGCTGGTCGAGGCGCTCGACGCCCTGCCGCGCGGCATCGCCATGCATCCGTGCGGGGTGCTGCTGTCGGACGCCTCCCTGCTCTCCCGTACGCCGGTCATGCCGACCAGCGGCGAGGGCTTCCCCATGTCGCAGTTCGACAAGGACGACGTCGAGGACCTCGGGCTGCTCAAGCTCGACGTGCTGGGCGTGCGGATGCAGTCGGCGATGGCGCACGCGGTCGCGGAGGTGGAGCGGGCCACGGGGGAGCGGGTCGACCTGGACGGGGTGGCGGACGGGGATCCGGCCACGTACCGGCTGGTCCGGTCCGCCGAGACGCTGGGCTGCTTCCAGATCGAGTCGCCCGGGCAGCGCGACCTGGTCGGGCGGCTCCAGCCGGCCACCTTCCACGACCTCGTCGTCGACATCTCGCTCTTCCGGCCCGGGCCGGTCGCCGCCGACATGGTGCGGCCGTTCATCGAGGCACGGCACGGGCGGGCGCCCGTGCGCTATCCGCACAAGGATCTGGAAGGACCGCTGCGGGAGACGTACGGGGTCGTCGTCTTCCACGAGCAGATCATCGACATCGTGCACATCATGACCGGCTGCGGACGGGACGAGGCCGACCGGGTGCGGCGCGGGCTGTCCGACCCCGAGTCGCAGGGGCGGATCCGGGTGTGGTTCGCGCAGCACGCGGCGGCCAAGGGGTACGACGCGGAGACCATCGGGCGGACCTGGGAGATCGTCGAGGCCTTCGGGTCGTACGGCTTCTGCAAGGCGCACGCGGTCGCCTTCGCCGTGCCGACCTATCAGTCGGCCTGGCTGAAGGCCCATCATCCGGCCGCCTTCTACGCGGGGCTGCTCACGCACGACCCCGGGATGTATCCGAAGCGGCTGCTGCTGGCGGACGCGCGGCGGCGGGGGGTGCCGATCCTGCCGCTGGACGTGAACGCGTCGGGAGTCGCCCACCGTATCGAACTGGTGTCTGAATCAGGGGAGTCGAAGAGCTCGCGAAAGGTGTGGGGACTGCGGCTCGCCCTCTCCGATGTGCACGGGATCAGCGAGGCCGAGGCGGCACGGGTCGCGGACGGGCAGCCGTACGCCTCGCTGCTCGACTTCTGGGAGCGGGCCCGGCCCAGCCGTCCGCTGGCCCAGCGGCTCGCGCAGGTCGGCGCGCTGGACGCCTTCGGGGCCAACCGGCGTGATCTGCAGCTGCATCTGACCGAACTGCACCGGGGCGCCCGCAGCGGTGGCGGTGGGCAACTCCCGCTGGCCGGCGGGCGGGAGACCGCCGCGGCAGGGCTGCCCGACCTCACCTCGGCGGAGCGGCTCAGTGCCGAGCTGGGAGTGCTGTCCATGGACGCCTCACGCAATCTGATGGACGACCACCGGGCGTTCCTCGACGAGCTGGGCGTCGTGTCGGCGCGGCGGCTGCGCGATGCCGGGCACGGCGAGAGCGTGCTGGTCGCTGGGGCCAAGGCGGCCACCCAGACGCCGCCGATCCGGTCCGGCAAGCGGGTCATCTTCAGCACGCTGGACGACGGGACGGGGCTGGTGGACCTCGCCTTCTTCGACGACTCGCACGATGCGTGTGCCCACACCGTCTTCCACTCCTGGCTGCTGCTGGTGCGGGGCGTGGTGCAGCGGCGCGGGCCGCGCAGTCTGAGCGTGGTGGGATCCGCCGCCTGGAACCTCGCCGAGCTGATCGAGCTGCGCGCCGAGGGCGGCCTGGACGTGGTGGCGGCCCGGCTGGCGGAGCCGGTGGCGGCGCCGGCGGGGGACGACGGGGATCCGGCGCGCGGCCGGCGAATCCAAATGCCCACCGGATACGAACTGAACCCGTGGGCCGATCTGCGACCGGCGGGTCAAGAGCCTTCACAGGTACGGAAGTTGTGGCACCAGAGTCCGGGGAGTGCGGGATGACCATCCTCTGCGTACGTTTCCAGCTGCCGCCGACGCACGAGGCGGCCCTGCCGGTGCTGCTCGGGCTGCTGGAGGACTTCACGCCGGTCGTCCAGGCGTTGCCACCGGATGCGGCGCTGGCCGATCTGCGCGGCGCCGAGCGGTACTTCGGGCGGGACGCGGTCGAGCTCGCGTCGGTGATCCGGGTGCGCGCCCTCGCCCATCACGGGGTCGACTGCGCGATCGGCGCCGGGCCGGGGCCGATGCTGGCCCGCGTCGCGCTGGGGGAGGCGCGGCCCGGAGTGACGTGTGCGGTTCCCGAGGATGCCGCGGAGTTCCTCGCCGGCAAGCCCGTCGCCGCGCTGCCCGGCGTCGGTGCCGCGACCGCCCGCACCCTGTGCGAGTACGGCCTCGACACCCTCGGCCTGGTCGCCGGTGCCCCGCTGGCCACGCTCCAGCGGCTGATCGGCGCGAAGGCGGGCCGCGAGCTGCGCGAGAAGGCGAGCGGAATCGACCGGGGCCGGGTCGTCCCGGACGGTGTGTCGCGGTCGCTGGCCACCGAACGCCCCTTCACCCGCGACGAGCTGGACCCCGACCGGCACCGCCGTGCCCTGCTCTCGGCCGCCGAGGAACTGGGCGCCCGGCTGCGCGCCCTGGACAAGGTCTGCCGCACCCTGACCCTCACCGTCCGCTACGCCGACCTCCCCCACTCTCGAACAGGCTCGAGCGGGGGCGCCCCCATCTCGACGACCCGCAGCCGCACCCTGAAGGAGCCGACGGCCCACTCGGCGGCGCTGACCAGGGCGGCGTACGGCATGTACGAGGCACTCGGCCTCCAGCGCGCCCGCGTCCGGGCTCTGGCCCTGCGCGCCGAGGGCCTCGACCCCGCCGAGCAGGCCTCCTACCAGCTCACCTTCGACCCGCTCGACGAGAAGGCCCGGCGTATCGAGGAGGTCGCGGACCGCGCACGGGCGAAGTTCGGGCCGCACGCGGTGATGCCGGGGTCCCTCGCCGCATAGTTCCCCTCGTGCGCGGGTCAGTTAACCCCAGGTCTCCTCGGCCTTGTCGCGGATGACATAGTTCCCCTCGTGCGCGGGTCAGTTGGCCCACGGCGGCGTGATGAGCGTGCCGTCGGCCAGTTCCGCGGTCAGTCCGATCGACGTGGTGACCCAGGTGACGGCGGTCCGCCCGGTCGGGTTCTCGACCGTCAGGGTCGCGCCGGGGTTGATGATCAGGGTGTCGCCCGCGGTGATCCGGTCGGTGCGGTCGTCGAGCGTGACCAGCAGCTCGCCGTCGAGGAGGTGCAGGATCTCCTCCCGGCTGACGGTGTGCGCGGGCGCCTTGGTCCCCGCGGGGATCTCGCCGCGCCAGGCGCACAGCTCCTTGCTGCCGGTGCCGGGGGTGGCGTACGAGACGAAACGGGCGCCGTGGATCTCGTGGGTGACGGCCTCGGACGCTCGGATCACGGGCATGGATGCCTCCTCGGGAAGATGGTCAAGCTGCTTGACTGTATGAGCTTATGGTCAAGCTGCTTGACCGACCCGTCAAGGGTGTTTCAATGCCTGCGTGCAGAACTCCGAAGCCATGGCCCTGTCCGCCGCCCTGCTCGCCGTCGCCGGTGAGCTCACGCAGCGCATCAACGACGGCGTGGTCGCCCGGGGCTTCGAGGGGGTCAGGCCCGCGCACGGTTTCGCCTTCGCCCGGCTTGCCCCGGCCGGGGCCACCGCCACCGACCTCGCCGTCCATCTCGGCGTGACCAAGCAGGCCGCGAGTCAGCTCGTGGACGAGATCGTGCGCAAGGGGTACGCCGAGCGCCGGCCGCACCCCGATGACGCGCGGGCCCGCCTGGTCGTGCTGACCGAGCGGGGATGGGCCTGCACTCGTGCCGCCGAGGAGGCGGCCGCCGATGCCGTCCGGGGGTGGGCCGATGTGCTGGGGGAGGCGCAGGTGCGGTCGCTGCTGGGGCAATTGGCGCGTATCGCGCCCAATGGCCCCATCCGGCCTGCCTGGTGATGGTTCATCAGTAGATGCAGTGCACCTCTGACTATCACTGGAAGTTTTTACTGACGCGTAACTTCACACGTCTGCTACTCACCCGTAACTTGACGAGTGAACAGCATCCTCGTGATCCGGATCACAGGGCGTAAGGCCGTCGCACCTCCCTTGAGCCGCAAGGAGATCACCCGATGCTGCCCTGGAAACGAGTGCTCAGACCGCTGGCCGCACTGCTCCTGACCGCCGCGGTAGCCGTCGTCCCCGCCGCCACCACCGCCCAGGCCGCCGAAACGACGGCGGCTTCCAGCAGCGGCTGGAACGACTACAACTGCAAGCCGTCCGCCGCCCATCCCCGCCCCGTCGTCCTCGTCCACGGAACCTTCGCCAACTCCGTCGACAACTGGCTGGGACTCGCACCCTACTTGAAGCACCGCGGTTACTGCGTCTTCTCCCTCGACTACGGCCAGCTGCCGGGCGTGCCGTTCTTCCACGCCCTCGGCCCCATCGACAAGTCGGCAGAGCAACTGTCCGCCTATGTCGACAAGGTGCTCGCCGCGACCGGCGCCGCCGAGGCCGATCTCGTCGGCCACTCGCAGGGCGGCATGATGCCCCGCTACTACCTCAAGTTCCTCGGCGGCGCGGGCAAGGTGAACGCCCTCGTCGGCATCGCACCCAACAACCACGGCACCACCCTGTCGGGGCTCACCAACCTGCTGCCGTACTTCCCCGGCGCGGAGGACCTGCTCAGCGCCGCGACCCCCGCCCTCGCCCAGCAGGTCGTCGGGTCCGACTTCATGACCAAGCTCAACGCGGGCGGCGACACCGTCCCCGGTGTGCGCTACACGGTCATCGCCACCAAGTACGACGAGGTGGTCACGCCGTGGCGGACCCAGTTCCTGACCGGGCCCGACGTGAAGAACGTCCTGATCCAGGACCTGTGCGCGGTCGACATCTCGGAGCACGCACTCATCGGCATCACCGACCGGATCGCCTTCCACGAGGTGGCCAACGCGCTCGATCCCGCCCACGCCCGCCCCACCACCTGCGCGTCCGTGTTCAGTTGAGCGGCTGAGTACGGACACACCGCCGGGGCCTGACCGGCCTGAGCCGCCGTTCAGGCCCCGGAGTCCTTGTCGTCAGCGGCCCTGCCGACCAGCGCTTGCCGCCCGCCGGCGCGCCGAGGCGAACAGCACCGCCGAACCCAGCGCGAGCGTCGCCGCACCGCCCATCGCGAGATACGCCGTGCTGCTGTCGCCGCCGGTCTCGGCCAGGTTCTCGGTGGCGCCCGCCGCCTTCGGCCGGTTGGCCGGGGCGGTGGACGGGCCGTCCTCGGCCGCCGCGGCCGGCTCCGCCGATGTACTGGCGTCCTGGTCACCGTGGCCGTGGTGCTCGATCGTCGACTGGTCCGCACCGGCCTCGATCTGCTCCTCGGAGGGCGCGGAGGCGCTCGGGGCGGCGGACGCCTCGCTGCCGGAGTCGCCACTGCCGGTGCCGGGGGAGTCGCCGGTGCTGTCGGAGTTGCCGGTGCCGCCGCCGCTTGCGCCGCCGAACGTGACGTCCGAGCAGGAGTAGAACGCCTCCGGGCTGTCCGAGCGCTGCCAGACCGCGTACAGCAGCTGCTTGCCGGAACGCTGCGGCAGGGTGCCGGAGAAGGTGTAGAAGCCGCCCGACGCAGCCGGGTCGGTGGCCGTCGCCACCGGGTTCGACAGATCCAGATCGTCCCAGGCCAGCGGCTTTGCGGGGTCGTAGCCCGGCTTGGTGATGTACACCTTGAAGGTGCCCTTGTGCGGAGCGGTCACGCGGTACTTGAAGGTGTACGACCCGCTGCTCACGCTGGTCGCCGGCCAGTCGGCGCGGGCCAGGTCCAGGCCCTTGAACTCCTCGCTGTTCGCGCTGCACAGCTTGCCGTCCGGGATCAGCTCCTGGTGCCGGCCGGCCGCGTCGCCGATGCGTATGCCGTTCCAGTCGTAGAGGGCCTGCGTGCCGCCCGCCGCGACCGCCGCCTTGCACGCGTCGGACTTCGGGCTCTCCGGTCCCTCCGCGTAGCACTGCGAGACCCGGCTGACCGGGTCGCCCATCGAGCCGTGCGCCGAGGCGGGCGCGGCGGCGAGGGCGGTCAGCGCGAGCGGGGTCAGGCCGAGAGCGGTGACGGCGGCGGCCTTGCGGCGTGCGGACATGAAGATCTCCTCGAGGGCCTGATGCATGGGGTGAATCCCGTGGGGGCGATCAGAAACTAGCCCGAGGAACCCGCGAAATCGCCTGCTGGAGGCGGGTGATGGCGATCTTTAGGGTCGCCTTAAGGGAGTGCTCAGACTGAGATCAGGTAGGTAGCGTTCAGGCCATGACGACCGAGGAGATCCGCCCCGCGACGGCTGCCGACGTACCGGTGGTGAAGGCCGTGACGGACGCCGCGTACACGCCGTACATCGAGCGCATCGGGGTGGTCCCCGTGCCCATGACGGCGGACCACGCGGCGAACGTGGCCGCGGGGAAGGTGTTCGTGACGGGGGATCCCGTGCTGGGGCTCGTGGTGATCGAGGCGCACGAGGACCATCTGTTCCTCGACAGCATCGCCGTCCACCCCGACGCCCATGGCCAGGGCGTGGGGAGACGGCTGCTGCGCTTCGTGGACGCACGCGCGCGTGCGCTGGGCCTGCCCGAGGTCAGGCTCTACACGAACGCCCTGATGTGGGAGAACCAGAAGATCTACCCGAAGTACGGCTATGAGCTCGTCGAGCGCCGGGTGGACGGCCGGTACGACCGGCTCCACTACCGAAAGCGGCTCACCTGACGTGTCTCGTCCGGCCGGCCGGGTTTCTCAGCTGTCCGGCCACCAGACCCGGGCTATGTCCTTGCGGACCTCCGGTCGTCCCGAGGGGCGCTCTTCGGCCTCCTCCTGGATCCGGCGTCGGGTGCTGGACTGCCTCTTCAGGGGCTTCTGCACGGTTGCACGGCGCATGGCTGCCTCCTTCAGGGCCCACCGAGTTCCGCGTTCTCACCGGGGTAGACCCGTTGGGGGAGAGTTCCTCATCGGTGCAGGCTCTGTCAGTGGCGGCAGTCACGATTCGACTGTCAGTGGCGGGTGTCACTCTTGGCCGCATGACGAACGGTGAACACGCCATCACAGGGGCGGCCCCGGACTGGGACTCGGCCGCCGCCACCTTCGACGACGAGCCGGACCACGGCCTGCGCGACCCCGAAGTCCGCCGGGCATGGGCCACCCGGCTGCGGTCCTGGCTGCCCGATCGCGCCTGTGACGTCCTCGACCTGGGCTGCGGCACCGGCAGCCTGTCGCTCCTCGCGGCCGAGCAGGGGCACCGCGTCACCGGGGTGGACCGGTCCCCGGCGATGGTCGATCTCGCCCGCGCCAAGCTCGCCGGGCGTGACGCGGTGTTCCTCGTCGGTGACGCGGCGGCGCCCCCGGTGGGGGAGGAGCGGTTCGACGTGGTGCTCGTACGGCATGTCCTGTGGGCGCTGCCCGACCCGGGCCGGGTCCTGCGGCACTGGCGCGAGCTGCTGCGCCCGGGAGGACGGTTCGTGCTGGTCGAGGGCGTGTGGGACACCGTCGCCGGCGCCGCCCCGGCCGGCATACCGGCGGAGCGGCTCACCGAACTCCTCGCGCCGCTCGCCGGCCAGGTGCGGGTGGAGCGCCTGTCGGACGACGAGCCGCTGTGGGGCAGGGCCGTGACCGACGAGCGGTACGCCGTGGTGGCGATGGCCTGACGGGCGGAGGCGGCGACCGGCACGCGGGGCCTTTGCGGAACCGCGAGCCCCATGGCCCTAGGCCAGCAGTGACTCCAGACCGCCCTCGACCGTGGCGAACGCCTCCAGCTCGTCGAGAGCCGCCACGGCCGCGGCGGCCGCCTCCGGGTCCGACCGCGCAAGACCGCTCTCGGCGAACTCGTCCTCGTCCAGACGCAGCACGTCCGTGCCGTCGGCGGAGCGCCACAGGTCCAGGTCGAGGTCCTCGACGACCAGCTCCGTGCCCGACAGCGTGGCCGGGCGGGTGACGTCGCAGTACCAGCCCTTCAGGGCGCCCGCGGCGTCGCGGACCTCCTTCACGGCGTACCAGCGGTCGCGCCAGTAGTACTCGGTGAAGACATCGCCCGGCTCGAACCGCACGAAGCCGAAGTCGCGGACGCCGTCACCGGACCACGGGGCGCGCACGGCGATCCGGGTGCCGTCGTCGGCGACCAGCTCGGCCGCGTAACGGATCTTCGTACGGCCGCCCTTGACGAGGACCACGTCCAGGGCGCGAGGCCGCTCAGCCGAGTTCGCGGACATGGCGGACCTCCGTCGCGCAGATCTGGTAGCCGAACCAGAAGTTGATCGCCAGCATGGGCTCATTGTCGGTGTCGTTGCCGGTGAACGCCTCCCGGTAGCCGGCGGCGCGGGCGCGGTGCAGGGAGGCGTTCTTGGCAAGCTTGGCCAGGCCCCGGCCGCGGTGGGCGCGGGCGGTGCCGGTCATCGCTGTGGAGATGGAGGTCCCCCCGATCGGGCGAAGTCGAGAGCGGGGGAGGGTGGCGCGGTCCGTGAAGGCGGAGCTGAACGCGGCGGGACGGCCGTCGACGACGGCGACCGACGTCAGGTCCAGGTCGAGGAGCGGATGCTTCCAGGTCTCCGCGAGCCACGCCTCGTAGTCGGTGAACTCGGCGCCCACGTCGCTCGGTTCGTCCGACGCAGTCTCCGCGTCGAGCCGGAACAGCGGGCGCGGGTCGTCCGCGAAGTCGGCGGCCGTGCGCAGTTCGACCCCGGGCGGGAGCTCCTGGAGCGGCGGCAGGGTGCCGCCCGCAAGGTCCAGGCGCAGGAAGTGGGCGGAGCGGCTCGGGCGATAGCCGTGCCGCTCGGCGAACGCGCGGTTGCCCGGCTCGTCGAGGACCCACGAGAACAGCTTGGCCGCCCCGAGCGAGCGCAGGTGCTCCTCGGCAGCGCGGACCAGTAGCTCGCCGGCACCGCGGCGGGTGCGGTCCGGCCGCACATAGACGTTCAGGTAGCCCTGGCCGGGCTCCGGGCTGTCGTACGCCATGCCGACCTGGGCCGTGCCGATCGTCTCGCCGTCCTCCTCCGCGACGAGGGAGCGGTGGTGGGCGTCGGGATGGGTGTGGGCCTGGCGGTGGACGATGGCCTCCGGGGTCCACAGGATGTACGGCAGGGCGAGGTGGCGGCTGTGGGCGAAACGCTCGACGTCGGCGGGCACTTCGGGGCGGAGGTCGCGCACGGTCACGGTCACGGAGGCGCACGCTACGTGGGGATGTGCGCGGATGCCTCTCATTTTCCGGCCGGTGCGGGACAATCGGCCCCGTGACCTTGAAGATCCACATCGACGACAGTGCCGCACCGTACGAGCAGGTGCGGGCGCAGATCTCGGAGCAGGCGCGATCGGGGGCGCTGCCGGTGGGCTACCGGCTGCCGACCGTGCGCGGGCTGGCGGAGTCCCTGGGGCTGGCCGCCAACACGGTCGCCAAGGCGTACCGGGCGCTGGAGAGCGACGGGGTGATCGAGACGCGGGGGCGCAACGGCACGTTCGTCGCGGCCGCCGGCTCGGCGGCGGAGCGGGAGCTCGCGTCGGCTGCCCGGACGTACGCCGATCGCGCCCGGCGGCTGGGGCTGACGGAGGCGGACGCGATCGGCGCCGTACGTGATGCGCTGCGGGCGGTCTACGGGGAGTAGGCAGGTTGTCAGGCCGGTGAGAGGAGGTGCCGTGGTGTGCGCGTCGGCTCCCGGCCCGCCGCCGTCGCCGCTCGTGCGAACGCCATCGCGTCCTGCACCGCCGCCCCCGTCGGGTCGTTGTTGAAGTACGCGTACACGTCCTCGGCGTCCGACCACATGCCGGTGATGCGCTCCACCCACGTCGCCAGTGCCCGTCGGCCGTAGTGCGGCCACACATGTGCGCGGCCCACATGGAAACGGACGTAGCCCCAGTCGGTGGTGCGCCACAGCGGTGTCACCGGTCGGGACTCGACGTCGGCCCAGCACAGGGCCGCGCCCCGGGACCCGAGCACCTCGCGTACCTCTTGGGTCCACCAGCTGTCGTGCCGTGGCTCCACCGCGACCCGCGTCGAGGGCGGGAAGCAGGCCAGGCACGCGTCCAGCAGGCCGGCGTCCGCTCGCAGTGTGGGTGGCAGTTGCAGCAGCACCGGGCCCAGCCGGGCGCCCAACCCCTGCGCACGGGACATCAGCCGGTGCACCGGCTCCTCGGGATCCCGCAGCCGCTTGATGTGGGTCAGATAGCGGCTCGCCTTCACCGCGACCACGAAGTCCTGCGGCACCCGGTCCCGCCACGCCTCGAAGTTCTCCCGCGTCGGCAGCCGGTAGAAGGCGTTGTTGATCTCTACCGTGGCGAATTGGGCGGCGTACTCCTCCAGCCAGAGGCGCACCGGTACGTCGGCCGGGTACAGGACGTCCCGCCAGTCCTTGTACTGCCACCCCGACGTGCCGACGAACAGGGTCATACCCCCATCAAAGCACTACAGGTACAGCCCCGCGTCCGCCCCGTCCCGCGGATCCGGCAGCGCCGTCGGCGACGTGCCCCGCTTCAGCGCGTACAGCTCCGCCAGCGTGGCGCCCTCGCGGCCGATGCCCTCCTCCGCGCCCAGCCAGCCCACCGCCTCGCGGCGCGTCAGCGGCCCCACCTCGATACGGGCCAGGCAGCGGCCCGGGCGGACGACGGCCGGGTGCAGGCGCTCCAGGTCCTCGTTGGTCGTCACACCGACCAGGACGTTGCGGCCCTGGCCCAGCAGGCCGTCCGTCAGGTTGAGCAGCCGCGACAGGGCCTGCCCCGCCGTGTGCTTGGCCTCGCCCCGGATCAGCTCGTCGCAGTCCTCCAGCAGGAGCAGCCGCCAGCGGCCCTTGCCCGTCGAGTCCTCCTCGCCGATCGCGATGTCCATCAGATATCCGACGTCACTGAACAGCCGCTCCGGGTCCAGCACGCAGTCCACCTGGCACCAGTCCCGCCAGGAGCGGGCCAGCGTCCGCAGCGCCGACGTCTTGCCGGTGCCCGGCGGGCCGTGCAGCAGGAGCAGCCGGCCGGCGATGTCCTCCGGGGTCGTCTTCATCAGGCGGTCCATCGCGTCCGCCACCGGCGCGGTGTAGTTGGCCCGCACCTCGTCCCAGGTGCCCGCCGAGATCTGCCGGGTCGTGCGGTGCGGGCCACGCCTGGGGGAGACGTACCAGAAACCCATGGTCACGTTCTCCGGCTGCGGTTCGGGCTCGTCGGCCGCGCCGTCCGTCGCCTCGCCGAGCACCCGCTCGGCCAGTTCCTCGCTGGTCGCGGTCACGGTGACGTCGGCACCGCGGTTCCAGCGGGAGATCAGCAGGGTCCAGCCCTCGCCCTCCGCCAGCGTGGCGCTGCGGTCGTCGTCACGGGCGGTGCGCAGCACACGGGCGCCCGGCGGCAGCAGCGTCGCCCCGGACCGTACGCGGTCGATGTTCGCCGCGTGCGAGTACGGCTGCTCGCCCGTCGCGAAGCGGCCGAGGAACAGCGCGTCGACGACGTCGGACGGCGAGTCGCTGTCGTCGACGTTGAGCCGGATTGGCAGAGCGTCGTGTGGGTTCGCAGACATGCGGCCATGATCCGGCACGCGGCGGCCCCGTGCACCCGGTTTCCGTGCCACATCCCGCCAACGGTGCACGTCGGGTGCGTGCGTGGCATTCCCCGGGCACCCCCGGCCGTGTCGCCCCGGGCACCCCCGGCCGCGTCGCCCCGGGCGCCCTGCCCTGGGCGCCGGGGTCGCATGCCGGCCCGGCACTCCCGTCGCGTCCCCCTGCACCCCCCCATCGCATCCCCGTGCGCCGCCGCGCTCTGTTACAGGACCGTGTGGAGCCGAAACCTGCCCGAGCGGCCGACACCCCCGTTACCGTTGTCCTTGATGGGACGTCATGGGTGGAATTCGGGGGCACGGCGGTGGCGGCTCACCGCGCTGCTCGGCGTGGGCGCCGCGGCACTGGCCCTGCTCGTGACCCTCCTCAACACGCTTCCGGGCAACGGCGTGAACACCGACGGCACCACACGCGACGGCGACAAGCCGCACGGCAACCCGACGGCCACGCCGGACGCGACGGATCCGCAGGTGGGCTGGGGCTTCACACACACCCAGCACAGCGCCGACGAGGGCGCCTCCGCAGCCGTGCAGCGCGTCCGGGGGCGGCTCGCGGACGCCGGCGGGCTGCCGCAGATCCAGCACGTCATGGGCTGGGGCGCCGACAACCCCGAGCCGGTCAGGGGGCGTTACGACTTCGAGGCGATGGACCGCCGCATCGACTTCGTCCGTGCCTCCGGCAGCACCCCGGTCGTCACCCTGTGCTGCGCCCCCGACTGGATGAAGGGCGGCGAGGCCGGCGTCGACAACACCGACTGGAGCCAGGCCGCCCTGGAGACCGCACCCGACCCCGGGCACTTCGACGACTTCGCCGCGCTCGCCGTGACCGTCGCCAAGCGTTACCCGGACGTACGCCACTTCATCGTCTGGAACGAGTTCAAGGGCTTCTGGAACGACGCCGAGGCCCGCTGGGACTACGAGGGCTACACGAAGCTGTACAACCTCGTCCACCGGGCGCTCAAGAAGGTCAACCCGGACATCATGGTCGGCGGGCCGTACCTCGTGATGGACAGCGTCGACCCGCGGGCCGCGGAGGCGTCGAAGGCCCTCACCGGTGCCTGGGGCGCCCTCGACCAGCGCACCGTCGACGCCTTCGGGTACTGGAACGAACACAAGGCGGGCGCCGACTTCGTCGTCGTCGACGGCTCCAGCTACACCCGCGACGACGAACTCCTGCCCGACGAGTTCACGGCCACCGACAAGTTCACGGACGTGAGCCGGTGGGTGCGCGGGCAGAGCGGTGATCTGCCGCTGTGGTGGGCCGAGTACTACGTCGAGCCCGGCGACGGCAACGACGAACGCAAGGGCTGGTCCGAGGCCCGCCGCGGCGCCGTCCAGGCCGCCGGCATGATCGCGCTGGCCAGGGGCGGCACCACCTCCGCCTTCTACTGGAACCCGGAGAAGGAGAAGGGCACCGAGTGCGCCGGCTGTCTGTGGACGCCGACCGACACCCCGGACGGCGGCGCGAAGCTGCCCATGTACGACCTGGTCTCGCGGTTCGGCAAGGAGTTCGGGCCGGGGACCGAGTACAGGCCGGTGTCCGTGGACGGGACCGACGTCCGGGTCCTGGCCACGGACAAGGTGATCCTGGCCGTGAACACCCTTGACCGGCAGACCACCGTGAAGATCGACGGGAAGAAGGCCGAGTTCCAGGCGTACGGGGTCAAGTGGCTCAAGCGCTGAGCCATTTGACCCCGTACGGCCCTCACTTGATCGTCAGGAACCGCTGCACGAGCGAGGCCAGCAGCACCGCGATGAGCGGCAGCGAGAACCAGAAGCTGCTCTGGAGCCGGCGCAGCTGCCGCACGCTCGGCGCCGTCGCCACCCGGACGATCTCGCGGGCCATCAGCAGCACGATCAGCGCCGCCGCCGCGAGCCCGCCGACCACCGACCACGGCGTCCACGTCACCTGCGGCCCGATGGGCCCGGGATCGGCCTTCGGCACCGCACCCGCCGGCTGCTTGCGCAACGCGTACATCGTCACGTCGGCATTGGTGAAGACCCGCTTCAGCTCCTGGCGCTTGTCCAGGTTCAGCAGCAGCCGTGTCTCCCAGCTCGCCGAATAGCCCACGTCCAGCCGGAGGTAGGTGACCTGACCCCGGTTGATCATCAGATACGAGTTCGGGCCCGCGTCCTTCAGCGCCTTCACCAGGCCCGACACCAGCACCGGGTCGACCGGCGCCTGCGTCGGCAGGTAGGAGACCTTCTCCATGTCCCGCGAGCCCCACGGCATCGCCGGTGTCACGTCGTTGACCGGGTCGCTGCTCAGCCACAGCAGCCTCAGGGTCGGATCGTCATGGGCGTACACGTACTCCATGGCGGCGACCTCGCCGGGCCGCACCCGTTCGAACGGCTCGTTGCCCCAGCGGGCCACCAGGAAGCCGCCCATCAGCACCAGGCCCGCCATCAGCGCGGCCAGCGGGGCCAGGCTCACCCGGTCCTTGTCGCGTTCCTTTGCGGTGACGCCGGTGCGCGGGAAGAACGCGAGCCCGGTCAGCAGCGCCGCGCCGGGCAGGGCGAACATGAACACCCGCAGGGCCATCTCACCGCCGTACGACTGCATCCCGAAGCCCAGGAACGGCACGAAGGTCAGGACGAGCAGTGAACGCTCCCGGTAGTGGTGGAAGCGCCGGCGCCACCAGCCCCAGCAGGCGAACGCCATCACACCGCCCGCCAGCAGCACACGGACGTACAGCACCAGCTTGTGGGTCGAACTGCCGCCCTCGATACGACCGGACACCGACGACGACACGTTCGAACCCACGCCGCCGACCCCGCCGAAGAGCTCGTCGAAGTGGCCCGACCAGTACGGCTCGGCCATGAAGCCGATCCACACCGTCACCATGACGCCGAACAGGATGGGCAGGCCGCGCAGTTCGGACCTGCCGACCAGGACGAGCGCCGTCAGCACGCCCAGCATCACGAACGGCGTGAGCTGGTGCGCCGGGACGCTCGCCGCGAACAGCCCGATGACCACCATCAGCAGCACGGCCCGCTGCCGCCGTTCCGTCGGCTCGACCTCCAGCTCGCCGGGCCGCCGCTTCGTCCAGATCACGCGTGGCGCGCGGAACCAGACCAGCAGGATCGCCGCGAACACCAGGTACAGCAGATAGGTGAAGCCCTGCGGCGAGAAGTAGTCCTGGCCCACCCAGCCGCTGAGCACGAACACCCAGATGCCGGTCCACTTGGCCCGCCAGCTCGCCCGCATGTGGCGCACCAGCAGGAACATCGGGACCAGGTACAGCAGCTGCATGGTCAGCGGCCACCAGCGGATGAGCTCGGTCGGGTCGCTGACCCCGCACGCCTGCGCGGCGAACGCGGCCACCGCGAAGAAGCCCGGCCAGCTCCAGCGCGCGTCCAGGTCGGGTACGGCCGAGCCGGTGCGGTCGATGTAGTCGAGGAAGCCCAGGTGCTGCCAGGCCGTCGCGAACCGCGGCTCGGTCTCGATCAGGGCGGGCAGGGCGTGCAGCGACACGACCGTCGTGAGCAGGGTGATCAGCAGCAGCGCCCGGTGCTCCCGGCCCAGCCACAGCAGCGACGCGAACGTCACCGCCAGCAGTGCGGCCCCGAGCAGCGTCGGCGGCGGCAGCACCGAGATCAGCCCGAGCCCGCCCATGCCGTCCAGGTCGCTCTCGCCGAGCCGCAGCGCGGGCACCCAGTACAGCAGCAGCGCGGCGATCAGCAGACAGCCGAGGATCACCCCGAGCCGGGTCGGCAGCAGTCGCTCCCGCCGGCTCGGCGCGGGCGCGTCGGCCGGGAGCACCGGCTCTTCGTGCAGGGACAGCTCTTCCGGTACGGCGGCCTCCTCCCCTACGACAGCCTCCTCGCGCTCCTCCGGTACGGCCGCCTCGCCCTTGCCGGCGTCGAACTCGTCCCCGAACGGGGCGTCCACCTCGGCCGGCTCGGCCGACGCCCGGGGCTCCTGAACCGGCAGACCGAACTCCGAGGCGCGGGCCCAGGCCGGGCGGTGCTCCGGCCGGATCCGCGGTGTGCCCGTGGGCGGCGTCCCCGGTCCGGGGCGTACGTCTGGCCGGCGTTCCAGGTGGTCGAAGTCGACGTGGATACCGAGCGCGAGGGTGTCGTTGTCCAGCGACCAGGCGGACCCGCGCCTGCGCGCCCCCTCGGGCACCTCGCGCGCCCCCAGGTCGGCGAGGTCGCCGTCGGGGGCGGCGTCCTCGGGCACCGCGCCCTGGGACGCCCGCACGGTCCGGTACAGCCTGGGCGCGGCGATCGCGACGATCACCGACAGGGACGCGATCTCGGCGACACCGGCGCCGGTCAGGCCCATGCGCGGGAGCAGCAGCAGTGTCAGACCGAGCACCAGGGCGCACAACAGGCCCTGGAGCCATGCCAGTCCGGCGGTGCGGCTCTGGGCACGCAGCACCGCGAAGTACGTCTCCATGACGACCCGCAGCAGCCCGCCGACCGCGAACCAGCGCAGCAGCGGGGTCGCCGCGTCCGCGTAGCCCGGACCGAACACGCCCAGGATCCAGGGCGCCCCGAAGAACAGGATCGCGGCGACCGGAAGCATGATCCGCGCCATACGCCTGAGCGCCGCACGGGTGTTGGCGGCCAGCCGGCCCGGGTCGTGCGCGCCCTCGACCGTGAGCGAGGCGCCCATGTTGATGGCGAGCAGATTGACGGTGCCACCGATGGTGGCCGTGATGTAGAAGTAGGCGTTGTCCTCGGACGAGACCTGCGCGGCCACGATCACGGGGATGAGGTAGACCACGGCCAGCGAGAACAGCGAGCCGGTGTAGTCGCCCGCCAGGAACCTCCCGATCTCCTTCAGCGACGGCGGACGGGCCTGCTCATCGGTCGCCGCCGCATGGCGTGGCACCAGCCGCCGGAACACCAGCCAGCCCAGCGGCAGCACCGACACCGCGATCGCCGCGACCCAGGAGACGAAGACACCGGCGGTGGGGATCGCCACCGCGAACGCCATCAGCAGACCCAGCTTCACCGCGGAGAACACGGTGTTGCCGACCGGCACCCACAGCGCGCTGCGCAGCCCGGTCAGCACTCCGTCCTGGAGCGTGAGCAGGTTCCAGGCGACGACGGCCACGACGAAGAAGAGCCCGTTCAGCGGCCCGTTCAGGAACCGGTACGACGGCCCCCACAGGTCCAGCGTCAGCAGGAAGACGCCCGCGGCCAGCGCCACGATCACACAACTTCCCGCGTACGTACGGAAGATCAGCCGGCCGCTCCTGCGCCCCGCGACCGGGATGAAGCGGGCCAGCGCGCCCGTCAGGGCCACCGCGGTGAGCCCCGCGAGGAACTTCATCGCGGCGATCGCGGCGGACCCCTGGCCGACCGCGGACTCGGAGTAGTAGCGGGCGGCGGCCAGCCAGAAACCCAGCCCCAGCACGGCGGAGACGCCGGTATTGATCATCAGGGCGTAGGCGTTGCGGAACAGCGGGCTGCCCCCGGAGGACCTGCCCAGGCCGGGCAGGCGAAGGCGGCGCCCCGACTGCTCGGGCGCCTTCGCGTCGGTCGATGCGGGCTCGGTCGTGGTCGTCGTGTCAGACACGGGAACGGATGGCCTTCCGGCGGACCTGTCGGGCTCTGCGGAGAACTGCGTACCCCTTGGTGAGGGCGCGGTCCCTGGCGAAGGTGCGGGCGATCGCACGGCCCTCGACCATCCGCCGGAACTCCTCGATACCGGTGGCACGGCGCACGGTGAGGCGGGTGAGCGCGTACGGTCCCTGCCGGCGCCGCGCGAGCCCGTTGTTGACGGCGAGCGCCTGGGCGTACCCGGTCTCGCGCACCGCCTCGCGCACCCGGCGGCTGGAGTAGCCGTACGGGTAGGCGAACGAGGCCGGGACGGTGCCGAGCAGGTCCGAGACGATCTCCTTGCACAGGATCAGCTCGGAGCGCAGCCTGCCGTCGGCGAGCTGGTCGAGCTGCGGATGGGTGTGGCTGTGGCCGCCGATCTCGACGTCCGCGGCGGCGAGTTCGCGCACCTGGTCCCAGTCGAGCATGGTGTCCAGGCCGCCGCCCGTGTCGTGCGGGCCCTTCAGCCATCCCGTGGAGACGAACACCGTGGCCGCGAAGCCGTGCTCGGCGAGCACGGGCAGCGCATGCCGGTGCACGCCCTCGTAGCCGTCGTCGAAGGTGATCAGCACCGGCCGCTCGGGCAGCGGTTTGCCGGAGCGCCAGCGCTCCGCCAGGTCGGCCGTCCGGACGGGGGTGAGGCCGAGGTCGCCGATCAGCGCCATCTGCTCCGCGAACGCCTCCGGCGCCACCGACAGTTGGCGGGTGGCGTCGTTCGGCGAGGTCGAGACGGCGTGGTACATCAGGATCGGTACCGGCGCGTCGCTCATCCCGCTCCCCCCTCGCCGCCGCGTTCCCCGCCGCCGGAGTTCCCTTCCGGCGCCGCCACCGAGTACGTGGCGCCGCCCCGGCGCGCCCGGACGCTCCCCACGACGTACCCACCGGCCGCCGTCAGCACCCCCGCCACGATCGCGCCCGCCCGGCCCGCGCCGCCCGGCCGGGCCAGTACGGCGTCCCGCAGCCCGCGCGCCACCCCGGCCGGCAGGACCCGGGTGGTGTACCGGCGCTCGGACTCCAGCCCCTTGCCGGCGCCGACACTCCGGGCCACGAGCGCCTTGGACAGGCCCTCGGCGTAGGTGCGCGTACGGAAGTACCGGAAGTGCTCGCGCGGTTCGGGCACCCGGTGGTGGATCACCGCGCGGTCGTCGATCAGCAGCACGGTGTCGGGCCTGGCCCGGGTGAGCCGGATGCACAGCTCCGTCTCCTCGCAGCCCAGCGGCAGCCGGTCGCCGTCGCGCCCGATGCCGGTGGCGAAGCCGCCCGCGAAGTCGAACGCGGTGCGCCGGAAGGAGGCGTTGCCGCCGAGGACGTTGCGCACCTGGACCCGCCCGTCCGGCAGGCCCCGGTAGGTGCAGCCGACGACCCAGTCGAACTCCTCCGGGAACCAGTCCGGCCGCCTCCCCGACGCCCAGATCGGCTCGGTGCGCCCGCCGACCGCCATCACGCGCGGGTCGGCGTACCCCGCCGCGAAGTACCGCAGCCAGTCGCGCTCGGCCACGGCGTCGTCGTCGAGGAACGCGACTACCTCGCCGCAGGAGGCGGCGATGCCGGTGTTGCGGCCGGCGGACAGACCGCGGGGGCCCGCGTTGGCGAGCACCCGCACGTCGGCCGCTTCCTTGTACTCCTTGGTCAGCCGGTCCAGGAGCGCCTCGTTGTGGTCGACGACCAGCAGCGTCTCCAGGGCCGGACACGCCTGCGCCCGTACCGAGGAGACCGCCGCGAGGATGTCCTCCCAGCGGTCCTCGGTGTACACGCAGATCACGACGGAGATGTCGGGACCGCTCAAGACGCCTCTCCCCGGACCGAGTGACCCGAGTGGACCGAGTCGAGCTTGGGGGAGTGCGCCGCGGCGGTGCGGCGGCGCAGGGCACGCCGGTTGGAGCGCTCCTTCAGGATGACCTTGAGCACCCGCAGCCCGTCCCGCACGGCCCGCAGATTGCTCGTGCCGTGGATGCGGAGGTACTCGTGGCTGGGTATCTCCTGCACCTTCAGGCCCGCCTTGACGACCCGGATGTTCATCAGGGTCTCCACCTCGAAGCCGGTGCAGTCGAGTTCGATCTTGTCCAGGCAGTGCCGCCAGAACGCGTTGTATCCATAGCAGAGATCGGTGTAGCGGGCGCCGAACTTGCGGTTGACGGCCGTGCACAGGGCCCAGTTGCCGAGCTTGCGGATCGGCGTCATGTCGTCGGTGCCGCCGCCGTTGGCGAAGCGGGACCCCTTGGCGAAGTCGGCGCCCGAGACCAGGGCGGAGACGTAACTGACGATCTCCTGGCCGTCCGCCGAGCCGTCGGCGTCCACCATCACGATGATGTCGCCGGTGGCCGCCTCGAACCCGGTGATCAGGGCATCCCCCTTGCCCCTGCCGCGCTGCCGGACGACCTTCACCTCGGGCCACAGCTCACGGGCCACTTCGACGGTGTCGTCGGTGGAGTTGCCGTCCACCAGGACCACTTCGTGGATCCAGTCCGGAAGGGTCTTGAAGACGTACGGCAGGTTCTCCGCCTCGTTCATGGCCGGGATCACCACGCTCACCGGCGGCGTGATGGCCAGGTGAGAGGAGATGGGCCGGTACTTGCCGACCGGTGACGGATCCTGGTCCGCGACCGCCGGGCGCAGGAAAGAACTCATGAGTCAGGTCCCTCTCGTCCGGTGGACCGCCCGCCCCTGGGCGGCCCGGCTGTGTGTCCGGTTCGAAAGGGGGGTCTCTCACTCACGGCACGGCAGAACGAATCCCCGTACGCGTGTGGTGAGCTGGCATTTCTGGCCGGCCACCCGAAAAGCGGCAGCCGGTCGCGCGGCACGACTCGGACTCAAGTGCGGACACCTTCACCGAGCACCCCCCTACCGCGCCCCGCGCCGGGACCGCCGCGGTCCTTGAGCCCTCCCCTGGAGCCGCGGCCGATCGTCCGATGCGAGTGAGATATAAGACGGTATTGACGATTGAGCCAGTATGGCAAGAGCTGGAACGAGCCCTCACGTTTTTGTCGGTTTGACCGGAGTTAGCTATTTCCGGACCGGATCTTCCCCATACGTTTCAGAAGCCGGTCCGCCGGTTCGAACAGCTCCGGCCGGGTCTGCACGGTGTTGCGCAGCGCCCGGACCGGGGCACGGCGTGCCCGGTGTCCGAACGCGACCGGGTGACGCCTGCTCACCCACCCCTCCGACACCGTCAGCTCGCGTGTCTTCAGGGAGTCCTTGTACTCCTTCTGGCCCCGGCCGAGATCGAGATGAGCGATCCCGTCGGCGGCGGCCGCCTCGGCCATGCGCAGATGCAGGACCAGGCCCGGCGAGTACTTCGAGAACGCCGGGTCGTACGCCGGGAACCAGCAGGCCAGCACCCGTTCGGTGCGCAGCCCGAAGTGCGCGGCGATCGGTCTGCCGCCGGCGTACAGCACCGACAGGATCCCGGCGAACGGCTCCGAGCGGGTGTGGAAGAGCTGCTCCACCAGGAGCGTGATCCACGCGTGCGCGAAGCGGTCGCTGCGCCCGGTCCTGCGGTACTGCGCCGACTTCCAGGCCATCAGCGTGCGCAGTGCCGCCGGGTCCCGCTCGTCGTGCACGTACCGCACGCCGTCGTGGTCCCGGCCGAGCCTGCGTTCCTTGGCGAGCGTCGTCCGAGTGAACTTCGGTGACCGCTCCCGGAGTCGGGTCAGATACGCCTCGTACCCCTGGTCGACGTCCATGACCGGGGACGGGAACGTGCCGGAGGCCTCCGCCCCGAACGCCGCCTGGCCGTCCACCAGGTGGTCGAACTCCCATACGGCGAGCCCGCACGCCTTCAGCAGTTCCCGGGCCTCCCAGGTGAACCCGGGCCGGTGGACCACGCCCTGGGCGTCCGAGACGCCGAGGCCGATGGCCCGGCCCACGCCGGACGCGGTCCGCTGGAACGGGAAGAACGCGGCCGGCTCACCGCCCTCCCGTACGACCGCGATGCGCACCCCGCGCCGGCAGCGGCCGACGGCGAGGGCGAACTCGGGCGACAGGAAGGGGTTGGCGAGCTCGGGCGAGCCCTGGAGATGGGCCTTGGACTGCATCGATGTCCATGCCGCCCGGTCGGCGGAGCTGAGCTCGCCGGGACGGTACACGCTGATGTCCACGTCAGTCAGTCCGCCTTCGGGTCGTACGGCCGCTCAGCCGCCGCAGCAGAACCAGCAGGAGAATCAGGGCGCTGATCGCGGTCACGGCCACGATTCCGCCGCGTACCGACCACCGGTGCACGGCGAGCATGCCCTGGGTCACCAGCATGTTGACCACGACCGCGCCCGCAACCGAGGCCACGGTCCGGCCGAACGGTTCCAGCCCGCGCAGCGCGGCGGCGATGGCCCCGGCCGGTGCCGCGAGCAGGAAGAACAGAGTGAAGGGTCCGCGCAGCGCCGCGTCGGAGTCGACCAGCGCGAGGACCGCGCCGATCACCGCCACGGCCGTCGCGGCGCCCGCGAGCAGCGCCGTCAGGTCCCTTCCCGGACCTGGTCGCGCACGCTCGGCGTCCTGAGCCGAGTCTGTCTTGATACGTGCCTTGATACGTAAGGTCTGCATTGGCGACTTTGCCCCCCGAAGCGCCGGATGCCGGGCTTCAATGTGGCTCAGTGCCGCAGTGGTCGTCAAGATGCGAACGACCTCTTGACATGTGTTCGGTTCCCGCCGCGCGCGAACGGTCCCCGCAGGCGCGGGGCCTGGGGGGACCGCTGGTTCAGGTGATGTTCGGACGAGTCACGGAACGAGCTTCAGCAGCCGGTTCGGGGAGCCGCTGCCCCGCTGGTTGTCGCGGCGAGCCGGATCGGAACGTCGCCCATGGGCAGGGCACCGCGATGCGCGGAAAAGTTTTGGCATGGACACTTCCCGTCAACACGCGTAGTTGGTACGACGGTTATGGCAGAGATCCTGCTATAGGGAGGTTCCATGAGACGTTCCCGACTTTCCGTATACGTCGCCTCACTCCTCCTCGCCGTCGGCACCGCCCTCACCGGGGCAGCCACCGCGCAGGCCGCCGACTCCGCCGCGATCGGCGGGTACGTGGCCCTCGGCGACTCCTACTCCTCGGGCCTCGGCTCGGGCAGCTACATCGGCTCCAGCGGCGACTGCAAGCGCAGCACGAAGGCGTATCCCTACCTGTGGGCCGCCGCCAACTCACCCTCGTCGTTCGACTTCACTGCCTGCTCGGGCGCCCGAACGGGTGATGTGACCGCCAGTCAACTCGGTCCGCTCAGCTCCGCCACCGCACTGGTGTCCATCTCGATCGGCGGCAACGACGCCGGTTTCGCGGACATCATGACGACCTGTGTGCTCCAGTCCGACAGCGCCTGCGTCTCACGCATCAACACCGCCAAGGCGTTCGTCGACTCCACGCTGCCCGGCCGGCTCGAAACCGTGTACTCGGCCATCCGGGCCAAGGCCCCGTCCGCCCATGTGGTCGTGCTCGGCTACCCGCGCTTCTACAAGCTGGGCGTCTCCGGGTGTCTCGGCCTGTCCGAGACCAAGCGCAAGGCGCTCAACGGGGCCGCCGACTACATCGACGCGGCCACCGAGAAGCGTGCCCTGAACCACGGGTTCGCCTTCGGTGACGTACGGACCACCTTCACGGGACACGAACTCTGCTCCGGCAGCTCATGGATGCACGCCATCAACTGGCTCAACATCCCCGAGTCGTACCACCCGACGGCCGCGGGCCAGTCGGGTGGCTATCTCCCGGTCCTGAACAGCGCGGCCTGAGACCCCCGCCGAGCAGCCGCGTCTACGACTCCGGCGATGTGCTCGGCGTCTGTGAGACCCCGCCCGTCGGGGTCTCCGTCTCACATGTCACCGAGAACGGCACCGAGTCGGACTTCGTCTTCACCGGGTCGCGGACCTCGACGCTGATCCGGCCCTCGAAGGTCCCGTTGTCGTCGTACGTCGTGACGAACGCCCGGTCCTGCTTCGTCCGCCCGCCGCCCTCCGGGAACGACAGGGTCTTCCAGCCCTGGTCCATCACCTTTCCGTCCTCGGACACCCAGCGATAGGTGACCTCGGCCGGCAGCCGCCCCACCGTGAACGAAGCCGTGAAGGCGGGCGCCTGACCGCTCGGCGGCGGACACGCCCCGGAGTACTCCAGGTTCGAGCCCGTCAGCGCCACCTGCACCGTCTGCGGCGCCGGCGCGCTGGTACGGCTCTCGCTCGGACTCGGCGAGGGACTGTCGTCCCCACCGGAGCCGCCCTCGTCCTCGGTCTCCTTCTGCGAGGTCCCGCCGCCCGCCTGGCTCGTGGTGCCGTCGTTCCCCTCGTTCCCGCCGCCGCCCCCACGGTTGAGGAGGGCGTAGGTCAGCCCCGCCACGGCCAGCGCGAGGACGGCGATGCCCGCGATCAGGGTGAGCGCGGCACGCCGGTTGCGGTCCGGCCGGACGGGGGCCGTCGCCGGACCGGGAGGCACGGGCCGGGTCGGGTCAGGCGCGGGGACCGGGGCCGTCGGGGCGGTCCGCGACGGAGCCGGGAACGCCGCGACGGTCGGGGTGTACGGGGTCGCCCGCACGGTGCCCGCGCTCACCGTGCCTCCCGCTGCGACGATCCGCAGATCCTGCTCCGCCTGCCCGGCAGACAGCCGTTCGGCCGGGTCCTTGCGCAGCAGCCCCTCGATGACGGGGGCCAGCGGACCGGCCCGGTGCGGCGGGGGCAGCTCGTCGTCGACGATCGCGCGCAGGGTGCTCAGCGGGGTGTTCTGACGGAACGGGGAGTTGCCCTCCACCGCCGCGTACAGCAGCACACCGAGGGACCACAGGTCCGACTCCGGGCCCGGTGTGCGGCCCAGCGCGCGCTCCGGGGCGAGGAACTCGGGGGAGCCGATGACCTCGCCGGTCATGGTCAGCGCCGAGCTGCCCTCGACCATCGCGATACCGAAGTCGGTCAGCACGACCCGGCCGTCGTTCGACATCAGCACGTTGGCCGGTTTCACGTCCCGGTGCAGCACCCCGGCGTCGTGCGCGGCCCGCAGCGCGGACAGCACCTCGGCGCCGATGTGCGCGGCACGCTGCGGACTCAACGGGCCCTCGGCGTCCAGCAACTCGGCCAGCGAGATGCCGCGGACCAGTTCCATCACGATCCAGGGCCGGCCGTCCTGCGCGGCCACGTCGTACACCGTGACGACGTTGCGGTTGGCGACCCGCGCCGCCGCCCACGCCTCGCGCTCCAGCCGGGCGTACATCCGCTCGACCTCCGACGTGGCCAGCCCGGCCGGCGCCCGCACCTCCTTGACGGCCACCTCGCGGTGCAGCACCTCGTCGCGGGCCCGCCACACGGTGCCCATGCCGCCCTCGCCGAGCGGGGACAGGAGGCGGTAGCGGCCCGCGATCACCCGTTCACTGCCGTGTTCTTCGGACACGGGCGTCCCCCATTCGCATCCGTGCGAAATCTCCACTCCGTGCGATTTCTTCCCAAAAGTAGCTCAGCCGAGTACGGATGCCGCCCCCTTGAACACCAATCCGGCCCCGAGCAGCACGACCAGGAGCGCGGACGCCAGCGGGGCCGTCCTGCGCAGGAAGGTCGTGACCGGGTGCGCGGTCCAGCGAGGGCGCCTGTCCAGTACCCGGGTGACACCGGTTCCCAGCTTGACGACGGCGAACCCGGCCGCCGTCAGGGTCAGGGCGAGCCCGACGCCGTACGCCACGACGAGCAGCAGTCCGAACCACGCCTTGCCGAGCGCCGCCGCGCCGACGAGTACGACGACCGCTGATGGACTGGGGACCAGCCCACCGGCGAAGCCGAGGAGGATCGTGCCGCGGAGGGTGGGGGCGGTGGAGTGGGTGTGGGAGAACCCGCCGTGGGTGTGGGTGAGCAGGCCGTGCTTGTGGGTGGGGTTGTGGGGGTGGGGGTGGGGATGGGAGTGGGGATCCGCGTGTGCGGGGACGTGTGTGTGGGCGAGGGGCCGGGTCGCTGTGGGGGTCTCGGTGGGGGTGTGAGTGTGGGCGGCCACCAGGACCGGTTCGCGGTCGTGGTCGTGGGTGTGCTCGTGGGGGTGGTCGCCGTGGTCGCCGTGGTCGCCGTGGTCGTGCGGATGCTCGTGGTCGTGGTCGTGGTCGTGTGAGTGCCCGTGCCCGTGCCCGTGCCCGTGCCCGTGCTTGCGGATGTGCCAGGCGCGGCGTACGAGGGTCGCGCCCGCTGCGAGTACCAGGGCGCCGCTCGCCAGGCCAAGCCAGGTGATGACCGAGGGCGCGGCGGCCGAACCGGCGGTGATCAGCAGGCCCAGGGCGACCACGCCCAGGGTGTGGGTGACCGTCACCGAGGCGGCCAGGGGCATGACGTCCTTCAGGCGAGCCCGGCCGCCGCGCGCCGTCGCGACGGCGGCCATGATGGTCTTGCCGTGGCCGGGCGCGAGCGCGTGCATCGCGCCCAGGAAGACCGCGATGACCAGGGCGAGCGCGGCGAAGCCGAAGGTGAGTTCGTGCCGGGAGACCAGGTCGTCCAGGGCGCGCGTCCAGCGGTCGGCGCCGCGCGGCAGGACCGAGGCGGCGGGGGCGTCCTGCTCGGACTCGGCAAGGGCGGGGCCGCCGGGGCGCACGCGTAGCGAGGCGCTCGCGGTGTCGGCCGGGGAGGAGAGCAACTCCTCCGGATACCTGGTCAGTTCGCCGGAGACCGAGGTCTTCGGCACGTCCGACGCGGTGAGCGTCATACGGTCGCCGCGCGCCGTGATCTCCCGCCAGCCCGGACCGGACTCCGCGCCCGCGCTGCGGAAACCGAGGGCGACGGTCGCGCCCTCGGAGACGGACGCCGAGAGCCGGCACTCCACCCGGAGCGTGTCGAGGCCCGCCTGGCCGGGGCGCACACGCGCGTGGCTGCTCTTCAGCGTCAGTTCGACCGTACGGCCGGCGACCGTGACCTCGCTGCCCCGTGCGGCGCTCTCGCAGCGCTGCCGGGCCCACGCCGTCATGCCCGCCTTCTCGATGTCGGGCTTCGCCTGTGTCGCCGGGATCTCGGCGAGGTCCTCGACGTGGTGGACGCGCAGTTCGCCGGGGGCGAGGACCAGGCCGTCGTAGCGGTTGACGGTGAAGTTGCCGAGGGGGTGCGCGCTCGCGGGAGGGGAGGCGAACAGCGCGAGCGCGCAGGCCGCCGTCAGGACGGCGGCGCCGGAGGCGAACAGACGACGGGGAGTCACTCGGCCACCTCCAGGTCCTTCAGCGCCGTACGGGCCTGACGGGCGCCCAGCGGGGAGAAGCCGGGGTTCAGTTTCAGCGCGGCCGCCAGGTGCTCGCGGGCGTCCTCGGCGTTGCCCGTGGCGTGCTCGATGACGCCCCGGTGGTAGAGGAACGCGGCGTTGCGGTAGCCCGTGGCCGTGGCCTTTCGGGCGTACGGGAGTGCCTCCTCGTCCTTGCCGTTGACGTGCAGCGCCCAGGCGAGGGCGTCCGCGGTGTGCACGGTCCGCCGGCGGTCCCACTCGGCGCGGGCGGCGCGCAGGGCGGACTTCCTGTCGCCGTGGTCGGCCGCCGCGAGGGCGGTGTCGAGGTCGGCGTTGACGCCGTTGGCGCGGGCGAGGGCCGTCCAGGCGTCGACGAGGGCGTACTGGTCGTCCGCCTTCACCTTGTCGCCGGCCGACTCGTACAGCTCGCCGAGTTCCACCAGCGGGCCGGGGAGGGGGTAGCGGGAGACGACGTCCTCAAGGCCCTTGAGCGCGGCTTCCCTGTCGCCGCCGGCGGCCTGGGCACGGGCGCGGCCCTCCAGGGCGGGGAGGTAGTTCTCGTCGGCGGCGAGCGCTCGGGCGTAGTGCGTGAGCGCGGTGTCGTAGTCCCCCTGGTTCCAGGCGAGTTGGCCGAGCTGGGTCGCGACGTACGCGAGGTCGCCGGGGGAGACGGCGGAGGAGAGCGCCTGTCGCAGTACGCGCTCGGCCGTGCGGACGTCACCGCGCAGCTCGTGTACGTAGGCGTAGCGGGTGAAGACCGGGATGCCCGGGCGGCGGTCGTCGGCGGTGTCGGCGGCCTCGGCCGCGTCGGCGTAGCGGCCGAGTTCGACGAGGGCGTCGACGCGGGTGCACAGGGCGCGTTCGCTGTAGGGGTTCACCTTCAGTGCCTGGTCGGCGTACTTCAGGGCGTCCTCGAAGTCGTGCCGCGCGGCGGCGAGGGCTGCTCGGCCTGCGAGGGCCTGGTCGTTGTCGGGGGACAGGGCGAGTGAGCGCTTGAACGCCTGTTCCGCCTGGGGGTAGCGGGAGGGGTCGCCCTTGGTGCGGGCCTGCTCGACGTAGGCGAGACCGAGGGTGGACCAGCTGCCGAAGTCCCTGGGCTGGTCGCGGAGGTGGGCCTGGAGGGAGGCGATGCCGGTGTCCAGGGCGCCGGTGGTGAGCAGACCGGGGGAGACAGCGGCGGAGGCCGGGGCGACGCGCTGACCCGTGTTGTCCCGTGCCGCGCCGAGGGCGATGGAACCGGCGGTGAGCGCCACGGCCAGCAGCGCCGTGCATCCGGCGAGATGCAGTGCCCGGTGACGCCGTCCGGCGGCGGCGAAACGGCGCAACGCGGCGACACGATCCTCGCTCCCGCCGCCCTTGCCCTTCGTGTCCTCCAGGGGCTCCGCCGCTTCGACCCCGTCGGGGGCTGCCGCCCCCGAGTCCCCGCTTCGGCCCTGAACGGGCCTCGTCCTCAAACGCCGGACGGGCTGGGGTGCCTGGGCCGGCGTCGAGAGGTCGCGCCCGTTCTCCTCGTTCCCGGGAGCGCTGTCGTTCGTACGCGGGGCCATGCCTCTCCTCAATCGGCTTTCCAGCAAAGGTTGTTGCCATGTGCGACGGCGCGGCCCGCGCCGTGGGGGATGAGTACTTCGCGGGCCGCGCCAGTCAGTGGGGCGTTCGGCAACGCCCTCAGGGGCGCGGGGAGCTGCGCGACCGGCCACAGCCGGCCGGCACCCGACCAACAGCCGTTCCCCGCCCCCCGCGGAGCGTCTAGTACGCCCGGTCCCGCATCCGGCGCCACCACATCAGGGCCCCGCCGATGAGGAGGATGCCCAGGGCGCCGGCGCCGGCCGAGCCGGCGATCAGGGCCATGTTGTCGGTGCCGCCGGAGGCGCCGGCCGGCTGGAGGGCGTCGCCGAGCTGGCTGCGGACGTCCGTGCCGCCGTCGGTGCCCTTGGCGAGCGGGCCGCGCGAACCCTCGGTCGGCAGGGCGACGTACGGGAAGGCCTTCTCGAAGTCCTTGTCGTTCTTGTCGACCGCGTCGCCCAGGTCGTTCTTGGCGCCCACCAGTTCGCCCTCGACGACCTGGAGGGCGGCGTCGATGACGTCGTCGGTGAGCCGGCGGCCGTTCGGGAAGCCCGCGTTGTCGCCGTCGAGGACACCGAGCCGCTTGGGCTTGTCCGTCGGCTTGATCGACGTGTTCAGGCGCAGCTCCTCTGCCGGGCGCACGTGCGGCGGCTGGTTGAGGCCCTTGACGCCCTTGAGGAAGACGTCGACCAGGTCGTTGCGCGGCTCCTTGGGCGCCGGGATCTTGTAGATCCCCTCGATGAGCTTCGGCAGCTCGGGGTTGGTGACGTTCTTCAGGAACTGGGCGTCGTCCCAGGGCGCGGACGCGTTGAACTTGTCCTTGTCCTTGATCGGGTTGACGACCTCGTTCACCAGCGGGTTGCCCAGGCGCGAGACCTGCTCGTAGTAGCCCTTGGCGTTCTGCCGCTGCGTCGTCGACCAGATGCCGACGATCGGCTGGTCCGCCGACTCGGTGATCATGTGGGTCGGGACCTGGAGGGCTATGGAGTTGACGTTGTAGCCCTTGAGCGTGTCGTTGCCGACCTCGGAGAGGTTCCCGCCGTACAGCAGGTCGAAGACGCGCAGGTCCAGGAAGAACGGGTCGTCGGCCTGGCCGGCGAACGTCGTCGTGCCGCCGTGCAGCTCGTGCACGGCCTGCTCGCGCAGCTTGGCGTAGTCCGGCATCGACGCCTTGCCGACGTTCGAGGGCGCCACCGGGACGTCGTTGGCGATCTTCGTCTTCGAGACCGGCTTCTGGTTCCTGAGCTTGATCAGCTCGATGTCGTACGTCTGCGTGACGTTGAGGTCCGGGTCGTCCAGAGACTCGACCGGACCCGTGTTGTACAGGAACGTCTTCTTGTTCTTGACGTGCGTGTCGAAGGTGAACCGGTACAGCAGCTCGCCCTGCGCGTCACCGTTGTTGTCGATGTGGAGGTCGTACTGCGCGTCCTCCGCGAAGGGGAAGAAGTTCGGTCCGCCGGCCGGTTCCTCGAACGGGATCCAGTTCGCGACGATCGTCGTCGTGTCCGGCTTGTCCGGGCTGACGAACGCGTACACGTCCGTGTTGTCGTACTGCGGGGTCCCCGAGATGAGCGGGGCCTCCCGGTGGCTGGAGGCGGAGGCCGCCCCCGGTTCCAGCGCGGCGACGCCGGCGGCTGCGAGCCCCCCGGCGGCCAGCGCACCACATACGAGGGTCGCGAGGCCCTTGCGTCCCGCACCGCTCCTGGAATTAGGTGTCATGCCGTCCGTCCTCAGTCCCAACTTGCCTGACGCACCGGGATTCGGAGCGGGGGGCGGGCCGGATTGGTCGATCTCGAAAACAAATTTTTCTGGCCGTCCGACCCGCTTTTTCGGTCCGTTGATCCGTAACCCCATCCGGAGGTGTGTTCGTTGCGAATACCTCGTGGGACAAGGCGGCCGAGATGCGGTCTGGCTGGAGGGGGAGACGAGTTGGAGGCGGACGAGCTGCTGGTGCTCGTGGCGGGCGGTGACCAGAAGGCCTTCGAGGAGCTGTACGGCCTGGTCTCCGGCCCGGTGTTCGGGCTCGTGCGGCGTGTGGTGCGCGACCCCGCCCAGTCCGAGGAGGTGGCGCAGGAGGTGCTGCTCGAACTGTGGCGGTCCGCGGCGAAGTTCGACCCGGGCCGGGGCAGCGCCCTGTCCTGGGTCCTCACCCTCGCCCACCGCCGCGCCGTGGACCGGGTGCGCAGCGCCCGCGCGGCCGGTGAGCGCGAGCAGCGCGAGGCCCTGCGCGCGAACCACCCCGCGTTCGACCACGTGGCCGAGGAGGTCGAGGCCGGCCTCGAACGCGAGTGGGTGCGCCGCTGCCTGGAGCGCCTGACCGCCCTCCAGCGTCAGTCGGTCACCCTCGCCTACTACGACGGCTACACATACCGTGAAGTGGCCGAGCGGCTGTCACTGCCGCTGGGCACGGTCAAGACCCGGATGCGCGACGGACTCACCCAGCTGCGCAAGTGCCTGGGAGGAGTCGCGTGAGCTTCGTCGACCGCCTGCTGCGCCGCGAGGACCTGCACTCCCTCGCCGCGCCCTACGCCCTGGACGCGCTGGAGCCCGGCGAGCGGCTCCGCTTCGAGAAGCACCTGAGGACCTGTGACAGCTGTGCCGCCGAGGTGCGCGCGCTGTCCGAGGATGCCGTCCGCCTCGCCTGGTCGACGGCCGCCGCGCCGCCGGCCGCGATGCGCGACCGGGTCCTGGCCGCCGTACGCGCCACTCCGCAGGAGCCCGTCGGGCGGGAGTCGGCACACGCGCGGGCGCCGCAACTGCCGCCGCACGTGTGGGGCACCCAGCCGCCGCCGCGCTCCCGTGCGCCCAGGACGCGCCCTTTGTTCGTGCCGTTCGCGACGGCCACCGCCGCAGCGGCCCTCGTCGTCGCTGCCCTCTTCGCCGTCCAGGCGAACCGGACGCAGGATCAGCTTCAGGCCCAGCAGGCGCGGGCGAGTGAGATCGCTAACGTTCTGGGCGCTCCCGACGCCCGGGCCGCCGCCGGCGAGGACGCCGAGGGCAGGACGATCGGAGTGCTGGCCTCCGCATCGGAGGGGCGCGCCGTCGTCACTCTGAGCGGATACGGCGAACTGCCGAGCGGCCGGGTGCACCAGCTCTGGCTCATGCGCCCCGATGTGCAACCACGCTCCCTGGGGCTTTTCGACGGCGACACGCCCTTGGTCGCGTCCGGTCTCGACAAGTCAGCGACGTCACTGGCTGTGACCGTCGAGCCCGGCGGGGGATCACCGCAACCCACCAGCCAGCCTGTTGTCCAACTCGCCCTGAAATCGGTCGGATTCGGAGAGTAATCGGGAACGAGTCGTCAACACCCTTACGGGGAAGGTGAATCCTGTGACCGCGATACACGAGTGCCTCACCGGGACGATAGGGTTAACCTGCCCGGGCCGGGTGGACTCGTACGGGTGGGGAGTGACATGGATCAGATAACAGTGCGCAGCAGGGCCAGGGTCCCTGCGATCACCTGCGGGAGCAGCGCGACCAGCTCGCGTCTCGACCGCCATCTCTCGGTGCTGGCGGGTCCCGCCGTGCCCCAGCGGGAGGCGGCCGAGGCGACTTCGCTCATGCTTGAGCTGACGACGCGTGACAAGACGCACGAGCGCAGCGACCGTGGTGCGCGGGTCCGTCGGGTCTCGCTGTTCGCCCCGCTGCGCCGGCTCCGGCGTTCGCTCTTCGGCGGGCGCTGAGTCACACCGGCGTTCCTCGCGCGACTCACGAGGCCCGCGCCCGGTGGCAGGCTCCGTTCCGACACCGCGCTGTCGCCGCCGTCATCCCCACGGCAAGCAGCGGTGCCCCGGAGTGCTACCCGAGCGCGGGCACGTCCCCCAAGTCCACCCCGCCTCGTTCACCGGCCCGCGTCCTGTGCGCAACGCCCCAGTCGCGCACGGACGTTGACGAGACGGCTCTTTCGAACCCCGGTCCTCCCCACCCGGGGCGTCAGCCCTCGCCGCGCCCGTACCGCCGCACGGCGAGCGGCGCGAACACCGCGAGCAGTACCGCGCACCACATCAGTGACCCGGCGACAGGGTGTGCGACCGGCCAGGCGGCGTCCTGCGGCACCGACGCGTTGCCGAACAGGTCCCGCAGCGCCATGGTGACCGCGCTGATCGGATTCCACTCGGCAAGGGTGCGCAGCCAGCCCGGCAGACCGTCCGTCGGAATGTAGGCGTTGGACAGCAGCGGCAGGATGAACGTCGCCCCGCCCAACTGGCCGGCGGCCTCCTCGCTCCGGGTGAGCAGCCCCAGGAAGATCCCGATCCACGTCGTCGCGAACCGGAACAGCAGCAACAGCCCCACGGCGCCCGCCGCCTCCGGCACGGAACCCTCGATCCGCCAGCCCACCGCGAGCCCGACCAGCAGCAGCGGCACCGTCCCGGCGGCCGTCACGACCAGATCGGCCACCGCCTGCCCGAGCGGTACGGCGGCCCGGCTCATCGGCAGTGTCCGCAGCCGGTCCATCACCCCGCGATGGGTGTCCTGGGCGGCCTGGAACATCCCGGTCATGATCCCGTTCGCCGCGGTCGCCACCAGCAGGCCCGGCACCAGGAAGGACCGGTACTCCGCGCCCGGCATCGCCAGCGCGCTGCCGAGGACGTACCCGAAGAACAGCAGCATGGTGATCGGCATCGTCTGCGTCAGGATCAGCAGGCCGGGGTTGTTGCGGATCCGCCGCAGCTGCCGGCCCAGCATCGCGCCGCCGTCGTACGCCAGGGTGCTCATGCGGCACTCTCCTCGGTGAGTCGCAGGAAGACGTCGTCGAGCGTCGGCGGCTGGATGCTCGCGTCCAGCAACGGCACCCCCGCCGCGTCGAGTTCGCGCACCAGCCGGGGCAGGGTGAGCGTGGCGTCCCGGGTGACCGCGCCCACGGAGCGCCGGTCGTGGTCGAACGACGGTTCCGCGCCGGTGAGTTGATCGAGTACGGCCGCCGCCTTGACCAGGACGTCGGCGTCGGCGACGACGACCTCCACCTGTGCGCCGATGGTCGCCTTGAACTGGGCGGGCGAGCCGCGGTGTGCGACCCGTCCCCGGTCCACCAGGGCGATGTCGTCGGCCAGTTGGTCGGCCTCCTCCAGGTACTGCGTGGTCAGCAGCACCGTCGTGCCGTCGGCGGTCAGCTCCCTCACGGCGTCCCGGATCCGGTTGCGGCTCGCCGGGTCGAGGCCGGTCGTGGGCTCGTCGAGGAAGAGCACGTCGGGGCGGCGCACGAGGCTCGCCGCGAGGTCGAGGCGGCGGCGCATCCCGCCCGAGTACGTGGACGCCTGCCGGTCGGCCGCCTCGGTCAGGCCGAAGCGGTCCAGCAGCTCGGCGGCGCGCTCCGCCGGCCCGCGCACCCGGTGCAGCCGGGCGAACAGGCGGAGGTTCTCGCGGCCGGTGAGGTCGCCGTCGACCGAGGCGTACTGGCCGGTGACGCCGATGCTGCGGCGGACCGCCGCCGGGTCCCTGAGCAGGTCGTGCCCCGCGACCCGGGCCGAGCCGGCGTCCGGCCGCAGGAGCGTGGTCAGCAGCCGTACGGCTGTCGTCTTGCCCGCGCCGTTCGGGCCGAGGAGGCCGCAGACGGTGCCCTGCACGACGGCCAGATCGAGTCCGCGCAGGGCGTGGACCTCGCCGAATCGCTTCTCCAGACCTTCACTAAGTACAGCGTACGTAGAAGTCATGGGTCGACCATAGCGCACTACGTACGGTGTACGTAACTAGGATGGTGGCCGAGGTGATGATCGATGGCAGGCAAGGCGGCCGAGCCCGGAGTGATCTGGGCGCGTCCCGAGCGGACCGGGCGCGGTCCCAGGCCCGCGTTCACGCGTGCGGACATCGCGGCCGCGGCGGTGCGCATCGCGGACGCCCGCGGGCTGGATGCCGTGTCCATGCGGCACGTCGCGGCCGAGCTGGGCTGCGGGACGATGTCGCTGTACAACTACGTCCCCCGCAAGGAGGACCTGCACGAGCTGATGATCGACGCGGTGGGTGCCGAGCACGAGATCCGGGAGCCCTCGGGTGACTGGCGTGCCGACATGATCCGCAACGCGCAGGAGACCCGCGGCATCATGCACCGCCACACCTGGGTGCCGCGGCTGATGTCAGGGGTGTACGGCTTCAGCCCCAACACCCTGCGCTATCTGGAGCACTGTCTGGCCTGCCTCGAACCGCTCGACCTTCCGTACAGCGTGAAGATGGAGCTGGTCGCGCTGCTCAACGGGGTCGTGACGACGTACACCGCGAACGAGATCGCCACCGCCGAGCGCACCCGGTCCATGCCGTGGTCCGAGGAGGAGGAGAACGCGGTGCGCATCGCCTACCTCGGGAGCCAGGTCGCCACCGGCCGGTATCCGCACCTCGCCGCCGCCTTCACGGCGGACAGCGGGCCGATCGATCTGGAGGGGGTGTTCCGGCGGGCGCTGGAACGGGTGCTGGATGCTTTTGACCCCGACCCGCGCTAGGAACAGTTGACCCCGGCCCGCGCCAGGTACAGTGCCGCGCCCCAGAGGAGCGCGGGCGCTCAGATCAGCGCGAGTTGGCCCTCCGGGCCCTCCTCGTGACCGTCCAGCACCGATGCCGGCCTGCGGGTCGCGTCCGGGACCGGCAGGACGCCCGCCTCGCGGAGGTCGGCCCTGGTGATCGGTGCCGTCAACTCCTGGTCGAGCGGCCGGAGTTCCGCCGACAGGGCCAGGACCGTGATCAGTTCCAGCAGTTCCGAAGTCCACGCCTGTGGCCAGGTCGGCGGGCGGATCGCCGCCAGGGTGCCCGGTTCGGGCTCCGTGACGCGGGCGGTGAACCACTGCTCCAGCACCTTCACGCCGGCCACCTCGTAGTCCCAGGCCTGCGGCGGGACCGGTGAGATGCGGCCCTCGCCCAGCAGCAGGGTCTCCTCGTCGCGGTCGTAGTCCAGCGTCAGCGGACGGGAGGGGAGCGGCGCACGGACGTACGGGCGGCGGCCGCCGGGCAGCTTCGGGCGGTCGCCGTTGCGCCGCATCAGCCACAGGGCGCGGTGGCCCGACTCCACGCCGCGTGCCCAGAGTTCCGGGTCGGCGGTGAGAGGGACGGTGAGGTCGGGGCGTACGGCCGCCACCGTCCAGGCGAGGAGGTCCAGCGGCGCGAGCGGCCCGCTCAGCCGGTCCTGGAGGTGCTCCGCGAGGCCCGGCGCCAGATTGGGTTCCGTGCCGCCCGGGCGGCGGTACAGCGGGCGGATGCGTCCCGGGCGGACCAGCGGGAGCGCGGAGGTCGCCAGCAGGCCGGACTCCGGTGTCTCCAGGACGAAGACCTGGTGCTCGTCCAGCACCCGCCACAGCTCCGGGCGGGCCGCGTCGATCAGCCGGTGGTCGGGGATCAGCCACTGCTCGTCGAAGGGGGCGTGCAGGACGCGCACCGGCTCCGGGCAGGGCCCCGTGGCGCGGACCAGCTTCTCCGTGCCGGCGGAACCGCCGGGCAACTGGCCGACCGCGGA
Source organism: Streptomyces sp. bgisy027 (assembly GCF_057710365.1). Classification (NCBI taxonomy): domain Bacteria; kingdom Bacillati; phylum Actinomycetota; class Actinomycetes; order Kitasatosporales; family Streptomycetaceae; genus Streptomyces; species Streptomyces sp. bgisy027. The sequence goes on along the minus strand of NZ_JBYIVZ010000031.1, from coordinate 87,561 downwards.
GTGCAGGGTGCGGGAGCGGGTCGGCTCCAGCAGAGCCTCCCGGTCCGGGCCCTCGGCCTTGACGAAGGCGTCCCAGCGGGCCTTCAGGGTCGCCGGGTCGGGGCCCGCCGGCCACCCCCGGCCGAGCCGCGGCGGTGCGACGGACCACGGCATGAGGTCCGCCAGCGGCGGAGCGTCGTCGTGCGTCACGCTGGGCATCGTACGGCCTGGATCCGACACGGTGGTCAGGTGGCGTCCAGGGTCACCGTGAAGGAGAAGCGGTCGCCCCGGTAGTGGATGACCACCGCGTCCAGCACGCACCCGGCCGCGTCGTACGTCACGCCCGTGTAGTGCAGGATCGGGCTCAGCAGGGGCACTTGGAGCAGCTTCGCCGTCTCCGGATCCGCCAGGCGCGCCTCCACGGTGTCCGTGATGCGGCTGATGTCCGCCCCGACGACGTCCCGCAGCACCTTCGTCATCGGCCAGCGGACGAGGTCGTCCAGGTCGATGCGCGCCGCGAGTTCGGGCCGGACGTAGTTGCGGGCGTGGTTGGTCGGCTCGCCCGTCTTCTCGTCGCTGCGCAGGCGGTGGTACGTCGCCACCTCGTCGACGTCCGGGAAGTACTCGGCGAGTTCGGCCGGCACCCGCGCCCGGCCGTGGTCCAGCAGTTCGGTCGCCATGCCGGACTGCTGGGCCACGATCGCGTCCACCGAGCCGAGCAGCCGCACGGGGGCGCCCCGGCGGGCGTCCGGCTCGATGAACGTGCCGCGCCTGCGATGGCGCGTGATCAGGCCCTCGTCCTCCAGCTCCTTCAGCGCCTGCCGCATGGTCAGCACGCTCACGCCGTAGTGCTCCGCCAACTGCTCCTCGGTGGGCAGCCGCAGCGGGTCCTGCGGTCGGCGGCCCAGTATCGAGGCGCGCAGCGACTGCGACACCTGGTACCAGAGCGGCAGCTTGCGGTTCAGGACGATCGAGTCCGGGGCGAAGGAGGTCACTGGGCCATCCGTACCGGTAGGGGATCTCTACTGCAAGGGGCGGAAGCGACGCTCCATGCCGAGCCAGACGTCGTCATAGCGCTGTTGCAGGTGGTCGGCCCCCGCCGCCTGCGGGGTCAGCGTCACCGGCCAGCGGGTCTCGAACATGAACGCAAGACCGTCGTCGATCTTCTGCGGCTTCAGCTCGGCCGCGCTGGCCCTGTCGAACGTCTCCCGGTCCGGGCCGTGCGCCGACATCATGTTGTGCAGCGAACCGCCACCGGGCACGAAGCCCTCCGCCTTCGCGTCGTAGGCGCCCTCGACGAGGCCCATGTACTCGCTCATCACGTTCCGGTGGAAGTACGGCGGCCGGAAGGTGTCCTCACCGACCAGCCAGCGCGGCGCGAACACCACGAAGTCGACACCGGCGAGACCCGGGGTGTCCGACGGGGACGTCAGCACCGTGAAGATCGACGGGTCGGGGTGGTCGTAGGAGATGGTGCCGATCACATTGAAACGGCGCAGGTCATAGACGTACGGCACATGGTTGCCGTGCCAGGCGACCACATCGAGGGGTGTGTGGTCGTACATGGCCGTCCAGAGGTTGCCGCAGAACTTGTTGACCACCTCCACCGGGCCCTCGACCTCCTCGTAAGCGGCCACCGGCGCCTTGAAGTCGCGGGCGTTGGCGAGGCCGTTGGCACCGATCGGGCCGAGGTCGGGGAGGTGGAAGGGCGCCCCATAGTTCTCGCACACATAGCCGCGGGCTGACTCATCCAGCAGCTCCACACGGAAGCGCACCCCACGTGGAATCAGCGCCACATGTCCCGGCTCCACATGCAGCAGCCCGAACTCCGTGCGCAGCAGCAGTCCGCCGCGCTCCGGGACGATCAGCAGCTCACCGTCGGCGTCGCTGAAGACACGGTCCATGGAGGAGTTGGCGTGATACAGGTGCACGGCCATGCCGGTGCGCTGGGCCGCGTCGCCGTTGCCGCCCAGGGTCCACAGGCCGGCCAGGAAGTCGGTGCCGGGCGTGGGCTCGGGCAGCGGGTTCCAGCGCAGGCGGTTCGGGTCCGGCACCGACTCCGTGAAGGGCGCCGTACGGATCGCGCCGTTGTCCGTGCGCGTGAACGCCGGGTGGGCGGCCGACGGACGGATGCGGTACAGCCACGAGCGGCGGTTGTGCGCCCTCGGCTCGGTGAACGCCGAACCGCTCAGCTGCTCCGCATACAGGCCCAGCGGGGCGCGCTGGGGTGAGTTCCGGCCCTCGGGGAGGGCGCCGGGCACCGCCTCCGAGCTGTGCTCGTTGCCGAAACCGGAGAGGTAGGCCAGCCCTTCCGCGGTCTTCCGCGCTGCCTCACGCCCGAACACGCCCGCGCGGGAGGTGCCCCCATCGCTCATGATCGCTCCCTTGAGATCTGATTCCTATGCTTCACCGTAGGATTGCGATTTCCCGGGCGCAAGAGATCGGCCGGTCCTCCTCTGCGGGTACGACCGGAAACGGATGCCGACCCGACTCAAGGGGGATTCGGGGTGTCGGACCGGTGTTCTAGTCTCCGGACATGTCATGGACCCGGAGACAGCTCGCCGCGTCGGCGGTCTGTGTCCTGCTGCTGACCGCATCCGCCGGGTGCGGGTCCGGCGACGCCGGGGACGGCGTGTCGCCCTCCCCGGTGGGCAAGGTCCTCGACGACACGGACGACGACGGGCGGCACCTCCGGGAGGTCGGCAAGGACGAGGCGCCCGAGGTCGCCATCGAGGTCCAGCCGGACCCCGACGGTGACGGCAGGGGTGGCTGGGACGTCAGGCTCACGGTGCGCGCCTTCCGCTTCTCGCCCGCCGGTGCCGAGGCGCGGGCGGTGGCCGGGCGCGGGCTCGCGTACCTCTTCGTGGACGGCCGTCTCGTCACCAGGCTCCGCACCCCCGGCTACCGCCTCCCGGCGGACCTCGTCCCGCGCGGCACGCACCAGGTCACCGTCCGGCTGTATGCCGACGACGGCACGGCGTGGGCCGTGGAGGGCGACCCGGTGGAGAGCACGGCCGACGTCACGGCCTCGGAATCGGAGGCGCAGGAATCGGAGGCGCAGGAATCGGAGGCGCGGACGGCGACGGGGGCGACTGAGCCGTCGGCATACGCACCGACGGCGTCCACCCCTGTGCCGAGAGCGGCACTGAGTGCGACGGGTACCCGCTTCCGTACCGGGGGGCAGGGTTCACCGGACCGAGTCGGAAAGGCATCATGAGGACCGTGCCACATCCAGCAACGCTTCGCCGGGCGCCCGTGCAGCGGCGCAGCGCAGAACGGCTCACCCGGATCCTCGACGCCTGCGCCGACCTCCTCGACGAGGTCGGCTACGACGACCTGAGCACCCGGGCCGTCGCCCAGCGGGCCGGTGTCCCCATCGGCTCCGTCTACCGGTTCTTCGGCAACAAACGCCAGATGGCCGACGCCCTCGCCCAGCGCAACCTCGAGCGCTACATCGCCCGGGTCACCGAGCGCCTGGAGGGGACCGCCGACGGGGGCTGGCGGGTGGCGATGGACGCCGTGCTCGACGAGTACATCGCCATGAAGCGCACCGCGCCCGGCTTCTCGCTGGTCGACTTCGGCAACCAGATCCCCGTCGGCACCCGCCGCGAACCCAACCACCGCGTCGCCGACCGCCTCACCCGGCTGCTCTCCCGCTACCTCGACCGCGAACCGGACGAGGATCTGCGCCGCACCTTCCTGGTCTCCGTCGAAACGGCCGACACGCTGGTCCACCTGGCCTTCCGGATGGCTCCGGAGGGTGACGACCGGATCCTGGAGGAGGTCCGGGAACTGCTGCGGGCGTACCTGGCGCGCGTGCTGGACTGACCGCCCGCCGCGGCCGGTCCTGCGCGGCGCGGGACCGTCCGCTCGCGAATTTCCGACCTCACCCCCGGAGAGGACTCCCCTCCATGCATACCGGTCGGTATGCTCGGCTCCGAGTCTTCGCGCCACCGCCGCCGCCATCCGGGAGGACCCGTGTCCCGCACCGCACTGCGTATCTGCCCCCTGTGCGAGGCCACCTGCGGCCTCACGCTCACGATCGAGGGGACCGCCGTCACCGGTGCCCGCGGCGACCGTGACGACGTGTTCAGCCGGGGGTTCATCTGCCCCAAGGGCGCCTCCTTCGGCGCCGTCGACGGCGACCCCGACCGGCTGCGCGCCCCGCTCGTGCGCAAGGACGGCGAGCTGCGCGAGGCCACCTGGGAGGAGGCCTTCGACGCGGTCGCCGCCGGTCTGCGTCCGGTCGTCGAGCGGTACGGGCCCAACTCCGTGGGCGTCGTGCTCGGCAACCCCAACGTGCACACCGTGGCCGGCGCGCTCTACCCGCCGATCCTGCTGGCCGGCCTGCGCACCCGCAGCGTCTTCACCGCCTCCACGGTCGACCAGATGCCCAAGCACGTCTCCAGCGGGCTGCTCTACGGCGACGCCCTGGCGATCCCCGTGCCGGATCTCGACCACACCGACCATCTGCTGCTGATCGGCGCCAACCCCCTGGAGTCCAACGGCAGTCTGTGCACCGCCCCCGACTTCCCGGGCAAGCTCAAGGTGCTCAAGGCCCGCGGCGGCACCCTCACCGTCATCGACCCGCGCCGCACCCGCACCGCCAGGCTCGCCGACCGGCACGTCGCGATCCGGCCCGGCACCGACGCGCTGCTGCTCGCGGCGATGGCGTACGTGCTCTTCGAGGAGGACCTGGTCGCCCTCGGGGAGCTGGCGCCGCACGTCCGGGGAGTCGAGGAACTCCGCGCGGAAGTAAGGGACTTCACTCCCGAGGCCGTCGCCGACACCTGTGACGTGGACGCCGGCACGATCCGTGCCCTCGCCCGCGAGCTCGCCGCCGCCCCGACCGCCGCCGTCTACGGCCGCATCGGCAGCTGCACCGTCCCGCACGGCACCCTCGCCAGCTGGCTCGTGGACGTCCTCAACATCCTCACCGGCAACCTCGACCGCCCCGGCGGTGCCCTCTTCCCGCAGGCCGCCACCGACAGGACGCCCCGCCCCGCGGGACCCGGCCACGGCTTCGCGCTCGGGCGCTGGCACTCCCGGGTGAGCCGGCACCCCGAGGCCAAGGGCGAGTTGCCGCTGTCCGCGCTCGCCGAGGAGATCGACACCGCCACCGCCGAGGGCGAGCCGATCCGGGCCCTGGTCGCCGTCGCGTCCAACCCGGTCCTGTCGGCCCCCGACGGCGACCGGCTCGACAAGGCCCTCGGCTCGCTCGACTTCATGGTCAGCGTCGACCCGTACCTCAACGAGACCTCGCGGCACGCCCATGTCGTGCTGCCGCCGCCCCCGCCGTCGCAGAGCCCGCACCACGACTTCGCCTTCAACACCCTCGCCGTGCGCAACCAGGTCCGCTACACCCGCGCGGCCGTCCCGCTGGAGCCGGGCCGCATGGCCGAGTCCGAGATCCTGGCGCGCTTGGTCCTGGCCGCCACCGGCATGCACGGCGCCGACCCGTCCGCGGTCGACGACCTGGTCATCGGCCAGACGCTCGGCAAGGCCGTCAAGGAGTCCCACTCTCCCGTCCACGGCCGCGACCCGCAGGAACTCGCCGCCCGGCTCACCGGCGAGAGCGGCCCCGAGCGGCGGCTCGACATGATGCTGCGCCTCGGCCCCTACGGCGACGGCTTCGGCGTACGCCCCGACGGGCTGACCCTGGAGAAGCTGCTCGCGCACCCGCACGGCATCGACCTCGGGCCGCTGAAGTCCCGTCTGCCGCAGCCGCTGAAGACCGTCAGCGGCAAGGTGGAGCTGCTGCCCGCGCCCATCGCCGGCGATCTGCCCCGGCTGCGGGAGGCCCTGCTGCACCGCCCCGACGGGCTCGTCCTCGTCGGCCGCCGGCATCTGCGCTCCAACAACAGCTGGATGCACAACGTGCCCGCCCTCACCGGCGGCTCCAACCGCTGCACCCTGCACATCCACCCGCAGGACGCCGAACGGCTCGGCGTGCGGGACGGGGCGGCCGTACGCCTCAAGGGCGCCGGGGGAGAGGTGACCGCGCCCGCCGAGGTCACCGACGCGGTGCGCCCCGGTGTGGTGAGCCTGCCGCACGGCTGGGGTCACGACCGTCCCGGCACCCGGCTCGGTCACGCCGCCACCGACCCCGGAGTCAACGTCAACCAGCTCCTCGACGGCAGCCTGCTCGACCCGCTGTCGGGCAACGCGGTGCTCAACGGAGTGCCCATCGAGGTGTCCCCGGTGTCCGAAAAGATCACGGCTCTGACCTGAGCAAAGCTCTGACCTGGAGTTTTGCGCTTATTGCTCGCATGTCAACGTCTTGTTAACGCTGCAGAGCGGGACCTAACGTCGTCGCACCCCCGGCCCTCGTGGGATGTTCAAGGGCGAACGTTAGGTATCCACATGCTGACCATCCTCGGCTTCGCCATGATCGCGACCTTCCTGGTCCTGATCATGATGAAGAAGATGTCGCCGATCGCGGCGCTCGTGCTTATTCCGGCATTGTTCTGTGTGTTCGTCGGAAAGGGCGCCAAGCTCGGTGACTACGTCATCGAAGGCGTCACCAGCCTCGCCCCCACCGCGGCGATGCTCATGTTCGCGATCGTCTACTTCGGTGTGATGATCGATGTCGGCCTCTTCGACCCGATCGTTCGGGGCATTCTGAGGTTCTGCAAGGCCGACCCGATGCGGATCGTCGTGGGCACGGCGATCCTCGCCGCGATCGTCTCGCTCGACGGCGACGGCTCGACCACCTTCATGATCACCGTCTCGGCGATGTACCCGCTGTACAAGCGCCTGAAGATGAGCCTGGTCGTGATGACCGGTGTCGCGGCGATGGCCAACGGCGTGATGAACACCCTGCCGTGGGGCGGCCCGACCGCCCGTGCCGCCACCGCGCTCAAGCTCGACGCCAGCGACATCTTCGTCCCCATGATCCCGGCCCTCGCCGTGGGCCTGCTCGCCGTCTTCGTCCTCTCGTACTTCCTGGGTCTGCGCGAACGCAAGCGTCTCGGCGTGCTCACGCTGAACGAGGTCCTGGTCGAGGAGAAGGAGACCGAGACGGTTCTCGTGGGCTCCGGCGGCTCCGGCTCCGCCGCGGCCAAGTCCCCGGTGGCCACCGGCGGTTCGGGCTCCGGCACCGACGCGGAGGACGCCGAGGACGACGAGCGTTTCCAGGCCCTGAACCCCGACCGGCCCACCCTGCGCCCCAAGCTCTACTGGTTCAACGCGCTGCTGACGCTCGCGCTGCTGACCGCCATGATCATGGAGTGGCTGCCGATCCCGGTGCTGTTCCTGCTCGGCGCCGCGCTCGCGCTCACCGTGAACTTCCCGCACATCCCGGACCAGAAGGCCCGCCTCGCCGCGCACGCCGACAACGTCCTGAACGTCTCCGGCATGGTCTTCGCCGCCGCCGTCTTCACCGGCGTCCTCCAGGGCACCGGCATGGTCGACCACATGGCCAAGTGGATGGTGGACGTCATCCCCGAGGGCATGGGCCCGCACATGGCCCTGGTCACCGGTGTGCTGAGCCTTCCGCTCACCTACTTCATGTCCAACGACGGCTTCTACTTCGGCGTCCTGCCGGTGCTCGCCGAGGCCGGTGCGGCCCACGGTGTCACCCCGCTGGAGATGGCCCGTGCCTCCCTGGTCGGCCAGCCGCTGCACATGTCGAGCCCGCTCGTCCCCGCCGTGTACGTCCTCGTCGGCATGGCGAAGGTGGAGTTCGGCGACCACACCAGGTTCGTGGTGAAGTGGGCGGCCCTCACCTGTCTGGTCGTCCTCGCGGCGGGCATGCTGTTCGGAATCATCTGATCCGCAGCGTCGCCCGCTGCTGATCCACGCACACCGTTCACGGAGGACACGTTCATGGGGCCCGGTGGGAACCGCGGCTGGCTGCTCCGCCTCGTCATCGCCTTCAGCTTCGCGCAGGGGGCGGTGTCGATGGCGCGGCCCGCCGTCTCCTACCGGGCCCTCGCGCTGGGCGCCGACGAGCGGGCGATCGGTGTGATCGCGGGCGTGTACGCACTGCTCCCGCTGTTCGCGGCCGTCCCGCTGGGCCGCCGTACCGACCACGGCCGCTGTGCCCCGCTGCTGCCGGTCGGCGTGGTGCTGATATCCGGCGGCTGCGCCCTCAGCGGCCTCGCGGACTCGCTGTGGGCGATGGCGGTCTGGAGCGGGGTGATGGGCCTCGGCCACCTCTGCTTCGTGATCGGCGCCCAGTCCCTCGTCGCCCGGCAGTCCGCCCCGCACGAACAGGACCGCAACTTCGGGCACTTCACGATCGGAGCCTCCCTCGGCCAGCTGGTCGGTCCGATCGCCGCGGGCGCGCTGATCGGCGGCCGGGACATGGCGGGGACCAGCGCGCTCGCCCTGCTGGCGGCCGGCGCCGGCGGCGCGGTCGCGTTCGCCTCGCTGTGGCGCATAGAGAGCCCCGCGACGGCCAACTCCCGCAGGGAACAGGGCGAGCGGGTGCCCGTGCAGCGCATCCTGCGCGCCCGCGGCGTGCCCGCCGGCATCTTCATCAGCCTGGCCGTGCTGTCCGCGACCGACATCCTCACCGCCTATCTGCCGGTGGTCGGCGAGCAACGGGGCATCGCGCCGGCCCTGATCGGCGTCCTGCTCAGCCTGCGGGCGGCGGCCACCATCGCGTGCCGTCTGGTCCTGACGCCCCTGCTGCGGCTGCTCGGCCGCACCCTGCTGCTGACCGTGACCTGTCTGCTGGCGGCCCTGCTGTGCGCGGGCATCGCGCTGCCGGTGCCGGTGTGGGCGCTCGCCGTGATGCTGGCGGTGCTCGGCTTCTGCCTCGGCGTCGGCCAGCCGCTGTCCATGACGACGGTCGTCCAGGCGGCCCCCGAGGGCGCCCGCTCCACCGCCCTCGCGCTGCGGCTGACCGGCAACCGCCTCGGCCAGGTCGCCGCACCGGCCTCGGCGGGGCTGGTCGCCGGGCTCGCGGGGGTGGCGGCGCCGTTCGTGATGCTGGGCGCGCTGCTGCTGGTGTCGGCCGGCACCGCGCTGCGGGCGCCCGCGCGGCCGACGGGGGAGTCCGAGGGCGCCGGTAAGGCGAGCCTGTCGAGGGCGATCTTGCGTCGAAAGAGTGGTATCTGATGGGCCGTAAGGCGCTGCTTCCACGATTCGGCGTGCACATGTGAAAGAGAGTCAGAAGAGCGATTTGTACGAAAATCGTCTGACTCGGAGGACTCGCATGCCCACCACGTCTCTTCCACGCCGCGCCGGACTGCGTATCGCCGCCGTCACGGCGCTCACTGCCGCGCTCACGCCGCTGACGGGGGTGCCGACGGCGGGCGCACAGGAGAATGCCACCATCAAGATCCACACGGCGCCGTGGGACGGGGTCGCGCGCACGCCGTACGGAGACGCGATCGACGAGCCGCGGGTCTGCCGGTTCTACCTCGACGCCCTCAACTTCGAGCAGGTGACGACCGCCACCTACCGCATCGCGGCCGAACCCCCGGCCGGCGGAGCCGCCGGGCTCACCGGAAGCATCACTCTCACGAACGGCGCCGGGCACTCCGCGGACCTGACGCTGCCCGACGGGCAGTACCGGCTCTACTGGACGTACCCGGGCTCCACGGCCCCCGAGCGGGAGAAGAGCTTCACGGTCGACTGCCGGTCCTCGATGTCGACGCCCTCACCCGGCCCGCAGGGCGGTCCGCCGGCCGGTGGCGGTGGCATCGCGCGCGGCGAGGCCTTCACCACGGTCGCCGGTGCCGGCATCGTCGGCCTGGCCGCGGTGGGCGGGGTGATGTGGTTCCGGCTCCGTCGCCGTACGCATGGCGCGTAGAAGACGCAGGCCCTGGTATCGCCGGCGCGCCTACCGTCTGACGAGGACGGCCGTACTGACCGTCTCGCTGGTGGTGGTCTGCGTCCGGTGCGACCACGAGCGGCCCGGAGCCGGTACGACGGCTCCGGGCTCCGCCGAGGCCTCCGAGGTCCGAGCCGCCGGCACCGGAAGCGGTGCCGGCGGGGCGGGCGCCGACTCCCGCCCCCGTGCGGGCGATCCGCCCCGCGGCAGCGGCGAGGCGGCTCCCGAACCCTCCGCATCGCCGGCCCCGTCCACGCCCTCGCCCGGCACCGCGGCCGCCGGCACGGCAGGGGCGAGCGCCCCCGCCCCGTCACCCCGGCCCGCCCGCGCCGGAAAACGCTCCGGCCCGAGCCCCCTGCCCCGCTCTCGCGCCACCCGCCTCGTCATCCCCTACATCAGCGTCGACTCCCCGCTGATGGACCTGCGCCTCGACAGCGAGCGGCGCCTGCCCGCGCCCCCGGAGGACGAACCGAACCTGGTCGGCTGGTACACGGACGGACCCTCCCCGGGGGAGACGGGCACCGCCATCGCCGTGGGCCACCTCGACACCGACACCGGACCCGCCGTCTTCGGCGGCCTCGGCGAACTGAAGCGCGGCAAGCGCATCGAGGTCCGGCGCGCCGACGGACGGACCGCCGTCTACTCCGTCGACGCCATCAAGACGTACCAGAAGGACAAGTTCCCCAACCGTGAGGTGTACGGCCCCCGGGCCCGGCCGGAGCTGCGGCTGATCACCTGCGGCGGCAACTACAACCGCAGGACCGGCTACACCGGCAACGTCGTCGTGTACGCCCATCTGACGGCGACCCGTGAGCCCAAGAGCGGCGGCCGGCGCTGAACCCGGCCGTCCGTTTGCCCGCCTGACGGACAGCGGCGCCCGATTCGGCCCGTTCCCTTCCCCCGGCCGCACACATTCCGTTAACTTCCGTGACTCACACGCCCCGTGCGACCCGCACGAGGTGGTCGACCGCGGAGCACCGGGGCCCGTCCGGCGGAGTGCGTGCCGGACCGTGCGCACCCATCATCCGGCATGCCGGACGGGCCCCGATGCCTGAATGAGCCCCCGGGGGCATCCGTCATGACACGCGCCATCTCCCTGCACGACGTGAGCAAGTCCTACACGAGGGGCACCCGTGTCGTGGACCGGCTCACGCTGGACATCGAGCCCGGTGAGTTCCTCGTGCTGCTCGGGCCCTCCGGCTGCGGCAAGTCCACCGTGCTCAGGATGATCGCCGGTCTTGAGGAGATCGACGAGGGTGAACTGCTGCTGGACGGCGAGTGGGCCAACGACCTGCTGCCGGCCGACCGGCGCATCGCCATGGTCTTCCAGAACTTCGCCCTCTACCCGAGCATGACCAGCCGCGACAACATCGGCTTCCCGCTGCGCATCGAGGCGCCCGGCGAGGACCCCCGCACCCGGGTGGACGCCACCGCCCGCATGCTGGGCATCGAGGACCTCCTCGACCGCTTCCCCGCCCAGCTCTCCGGCGGCGAACGCCAGCGTGTCGCCATGGGCCGGGCCATCGCCCGCCACCCCTCCGCGTTCCTGATGGACGAGCCGTTGTCCAATCTCGACGCCAAGCTCCGCAACCATCTGCGCGCCGAGATCTCCGGCCTCACCCGCAAACTGGGCGTCACCACGGTCTACGTCACCCACGACCAGGCCGAGGCGATGTCGCTCGGCGACCGGGTCGCCGTCCTGCGCGGCGGCGTCCTCCAGCAGGTCGGCACGCCCCGCTCGGTGTACTCGCTGCCGCGCAACGTCTTCGTCGCGGCCTTCATCGGCACCCCGCGCATCAACCTGCTGCGCGGCGTCGTGCGCGCCCCGCTGGACGGCGCGATGACCATCAGCCTGGGCAAGCAGTACCTCCGGCTGCCCGAACCCCTGTGTCTGGATCACCAGTTGCTGAGGGTGCAGCAGGGGCGCGAGGTGATCGTGGGCCTGCGTTCGGAGGCCGTCCGCATCGCGAAGCCCGCCGGCGCCCGCCCCGGCGAGGTACACATCACCGGCCTGGTCGAGCACGTGGAGTTCCAGGGCCACGAGGTCCTCGTCCACTTCAACACCGGCTCCCGGCCGGCCGTCGTCCCCGACCTGGAGGCCCCGCGGCCGGCCCCGCCGGTCCGGCGCCGCCGCCGTGACTCCGGCTCGATGCTGGAGCGGCTGCGCAACCGCGCGGGCGCCCTGCGCGCCGGGCCGGTGGTGGCGCTGGAGCACCCGGCCGACGACGCCCACGACCCCGCACCGCCCGAGGGCCGCCTGCCCGGCGACCTCATCGTCCGCACCACCCCGGACTTCGACCTCCGGCACGGCATGCACGTCCCGCTCCTCGTCGACCTCGCCCATCTGTTCGTCTTCGACCAGCACGGCGACCGCATCTGCCCGGCCCCGGCGCGACTGCCGGATCTGGAGGAATGACGTACCTCGGACATAGGTAGTCATGGGTGCATGAACGTGCAACTCACCCGAACTCGGGCTTCCTTGGCGGTCGCCGGTCTGCTGCTGGCCGTCGGCGCCCCGACCGCCTACGCCACCCTCGGCGACACCGCCGCCGCGGTGCCGGCGCGCGGAGAGCCGTACATCGAGACCCGGTTGTTCTTCGGCACCGCACGCCCCGACGGCGGTCCGGCCGTCACCGACCGGCAGTTCATGGAGTTCGTCGACGAGGAGGTCACGCCCGGGTTTCCGTACGGGCTGACCGTGCAGAGCGGGCGCGGACAGTGGCGGGACGCGAGCGGGACGATCGAGAAGGAGACCTCGTACGAGCTGATCCTGCTCTACCCCGAGGCGCGGGCGCAGGGCAGCGACCGCAGGATCGAGGAGATCCGGAGCGCCTACGAGAAGGCGTTCGGGCAGGAGGCCGTGGGGAGGGTGGACGACGTCGCACGGGTCGACTTCTGATGTCATGGGGTCCGGCCGATCGCTCGGGTGTCTGGCGCGCAAAAACTATCGCCGCTAGTTTATGAAGCCCGGCGACCACAGCCGGACGACGAGGCGCCCCGCCCGGGAGGAAGCGTGATGAAGGCACACGACGGCATGTACATCGACGGCGCGTGGCGCCCCGCCGCGGGCGGAGGCGTGATCGAGGTGGTGAACCCGGCCGACGAGCAGGTCATCGGGCAGGTCCCGGCGGGCACCGCCGCCGACGTCGACACCGCCGTACGGGCCGCCCGCGCCGCCTTCCCGGGCTGGGCCGCGACCCCGCCCGCGGAACGGGCCGCACGGCTGGCCGCCCTGCGGGACGTGCTGGCGGCCCGCAAGGACGAGATCGCCGAGACCGTCACCGCCGAACTCGGCTCGCCCCTGAAGTTCTCCGAGGCCGTCCAGACCGGCACGCCGATCGGGGTCGCGGGCTCGTACGCCGAACTGGCCGCGACGTACGCCTTCGAGGAGCGGGTCGGCAACTCGACCGTGTACCTGGAGCCCCTCGGTGTGGTCGGCGCGATCACGCCCTGGAACTACCCGCTCCACCAGGTCGTCGCCAAGGTCGCCCCGGCGCTGGCCGCGGGCTGCACGGTGGTGCTGAAGCCCGCCGAGGACACCCCGCTGGTCGCCCAGCTCTTCGCCGAGGCGGTCCACGAGGCCGGCCTCCCCGCCGGCGTCTTCAACCTGGTCACCGGCCTCGGCCCGGTCGCCGGCCAGGCGCTCGCCGAGCACCCGGACGTCGACCTGGTCTCCTTCACCGGCTCCACGGCCGTCGGCCGGCAGATCGCCGCGGTGGCCGGCGCCGCCATCAAGAAGGTGGCCCTGGAGCTGGGCGGCAAGTCCGCCAACGTCATCCTGCCGAGCGCCGACCTGGCCAAGGCGGTCAACGTCGGTGTCGCCAACGTGATGTCCAACTCCGGGCAGACGTGCAGCGCCTGGACGCGGATGCTGGTCCACCGCGACCAGTACGACGAGGCCGTGGAGCTGGCCGCGACCGCCGCCGCGAAGTACGGCGAGCGGATCGGCCCGGTGGTCAGCGCCAAGCAGCAGGCGCGGGTCCTCGGCTACATCGAGAAGGGCGTCGCCGAGGGGGCGCGGCTGGTCGCGGGCGGCACCGAGGCGCCGCGCGAGCAGGGCTGGTACGTCAGTCCGACCGTCTTCGCCGACGTGACGCCCGAGATGACGATCGCCCAGGAGGAGATCTTCGGCCCGGTCCTGTCGATCCTGCGCTACGACGACGAGGAGGACGCCCTGCGCATCGCCAACGGCACCGTCTACGGTCTCGCGGGCGCCGTCTGGGCCGGCGAGGAGGCGGAGGCGGTGGCCTTCGCGCGCCGGATGGACACCGGGCAGGTCGACATCAACGGCGGCCGCTTCAACGTCCGCGCCCCCTTCGGCGGCTACAAGCAGTCGGGCGTGGGCCGCGAGCTGGGCGCACACGGCCTGGCCGAGTACCTCCAGACCAAGTCCCTGCAGTTCTGAGGAGCCCGCACATGGTTCGCGCCGCCGTCCTGCCCGCCGTCGGGGCCCCGCTGGAGGTCACCGACATCGAACTCCCCGAGCCCGGCCCCGGCCGGGTCCGCGTCCGCCTGGCCGCCGCCGGCGTCTGCCACTCCGACCTGTCCCTGTCGAACGGCACCATGCGCGTCCCCGTCCCCGCGGTCCTCGGCCACGAGGGCGCCGGCACGGTGGTGGCCGTGGGGGAGGGGGTCGCCCATCTCGCGCCGGGCGACGGCGTCGTGCTCAACTGGGCGCCCTCGTGCGGCAGTTGCCACGCCTGCGGGCTCGGCGAGGTCTGGCTGTGCGCCAACGCGCTCAACGGCGCCGCCGACGTCTACGCCCGCACCGCCTCGGGTGCCGAACTGCACCCCGGCCTGAACGTCGCCGCGTTCGCCGAGGAGACGGTCGTCTCCGCCGACTGCCTCCTGCCGCTCCCGGACGGCGTACCGCTCACCGACGCCGCCCTGCTGGGCTGCGCGGTCCTCACCGGCTACGGCGCCGTGCACCACTCGGCGCGGGTGCGGGAGGGCGAGACGGTCGCCGTGTTCGGTGTCGGCGGGGTCGGCCTGGCCGCCCTCCAGGCCGCCCGGATCGCGGGCGCCGCGAAGATCGTCGCCGTCGACGTCTCCGCGGAGAAGGAGGAACTGGCGCGTGCGGCGGGAGCCACCGACTATGTGATCGCCTCCGAGAACACCGCCCGCGAGATCCGTGGCCTGACCGGCAAGCAGGGCGTGGACGTGGCCGTCGAGTGCGTGGGCCGCGCGGCCACCATCCGCACCGCCTGGGACTCCACCCGCCGCGGCGGCCGCACCACGGTCGTCGGCATCGGCGGCAAGGACCAGCAGGTCACCTTCAACGCGCTGGAGATCTTCCACTGGGGCCGCACCCTCTCCGGCTGCGTCTACGGCAACTCCGACCCGGCCCGGGATCTGCCGGTGCTGGCCGGGCACGTGCGCGCGGGGCGCCTGGACCTGGGCGCGCTGGTGACGGAACGGATCGCGCTGGAGGGGATTCCGGCGGCCTTCGAGAACATGCTCGCGGGCAAGGGCGGCCGGGCCCTGGTGGTGTTCTGAGTCTCTGATGTTGCCCGGGGCCCTCGGGTGCCCCGGGCAACCTTCCCGCACAGCCGTTGACCCCATACCGTCCGGTCAGTATGTTCGCCGCCAACGTCCCCACCGCACCCACCGGAGTGTGCACGCATGGACATGGCCCCCTCCGCTCACCCGCCCACCACGACCGCCCTCCCCACGGTCAACCGGCGCCGCGTGGCCACAGCGGCGGCCCTCGCCTCGGCCGTCGAGTGGTACGACTACTTCGTCTTCGGCATCGCCGCCGCCCTCGTCCTCGGCGATCTGTACTTCCCGGCCGGCAGCCCCACCGCCGGGGTGCTCGCCGCCTTCGCCACCTTCGCCGTCGGCTTCCTCGCCCGCCCCATCGGCGGCATCGTCGCGGGCCAGCTCGGCGACAGGCGCGGCCGCAAGCCCATGCTGGTTCTCGCGCTCACCCTCATGGGCATCGCCACCACCGGCATCGGCCTCCTCCCCACCTACGAGACGATCGGCGTCGCCGCCCCGATCCTGCTCGTCCTCCTGCGCATCGCCCAGGGCGTCGCGGTCGGCGCCCAGTGGGGCGGCGCGATGCTGATGGCCACCGAGTACGCCCCCGAGGGCAAGCGCGGCGTCTACGGCAGCGTCGTCCAACTCGGCGTCCCCATCGGCGTGGTCAGCGCCAACACCGTCTTCCTGCTGGCCGGAGCGTTCACCACCGACGCGCAGTTCGCCGCGTGGGGCTGGCGGGTGCCGTTCCTGATCGGCCTGTTCGTCCTCGCCCTCGCCTGGTACATCCACACCCGCGTCGAGGAGACCCCCGAATTCCGGGAGGCCGAGCGGGCGCTGGCCGAGAAGGAGAAGACGGAGCAGAGTTCCCCGCTGCGCACGATCCTCAAGAGCCACCTCGGCACGGTTCTGCTGGCCGGCGGCTCCTTCGCCGTCAACACCGCGACCTTCTACATCCTGATCACCGGCGTCCTCGACTACACGACCCGGGAACTCGACATGGACAAGAGCGCGGTGCTCACGGTCTCGCTCTGCGTCAGTCTCACCCAGCTGGTGCTGATCCCGGCAGCCGCCGCGCTCTCCGACAAGCTCGGCCGCATCCGCATCTACGCGCTCGGGGCGGTCGGCATAGCCCTGTGGGCCGTCCCCCTGTTCCTGCTGATCGACACCGGTTCGCTGCTGTGGCTGGCGGTCGGCAGCTTCGTCGCGAGCTGCTTCCTCAGCATCATGTACGGCCCCCAGGCGGCCCTGTTCGCCGAGCTGTTCACGCCCGAGATGCGCTACACCGGCGCCTCCCTCGGCTACCAGATCGCGGCCGTGCTCGGCGGTGGGCTCGCCCCGTTCGTCATGGTGCTGCTGCTGGAGGCCACGGGCACCTCGATGTCGGTGTCCGCCTACATCATCGGCCTCGCCGTGATCGCCCTGCTGTCCATCAAGGTGCTCGCGGACAAGGCGCGTTCACGCTGACTCGCGGGTCTGCTCGGGTCGCGGCGCGCTCGCCACGACCCGGGCGGACCGGGTCCTGGAGCGCGACACCGCCACGCCCGCCAGACACAGCACTCCGCCCGCCAGTGTGAGCGGGCCCGGCACCTCGCCGAGCGCCAGCCACGACATCAGCACGACCAGCGCGGGCACCGCGTACGTGGTCGCGCCCATACGGCTGGCGGTCGTCCGGGCCAGGGCGTACGCCCACGTGGTGAACGCGAGTGCCAGCGAGAAGACGCCCAGGTAGACCAGGTTGAGCGTCGCGGACAGCGAGGCGTGGGCCGCGTCGCCGACGAGCTGACCGGCGAACGGCAGGCAGAGCGCCGCGCCGACCAGACACCCGTACGTCGTCACCTGGAGCGCGCTCGCGCGGCCGAGTGCCGGCTTCTGGGCCACCGCGCCGCCCGCGTAGCCGATCGCGGCGAGCAGGCACAGCACCACCCCGAGCACCGAGGAACCGCCCTCGCCCGACATCGAAAGCCCCACGGTCACCGCGCCGGCGAACGACACCGCCATGCCCGCGAGCAGCCGCGGCGGCATCGGATCTCCGAGCAGGCGGGCGCCCAGCAGCGCGATGAGGATCGGCCCGGTGTTCACCACGAGGGCCGCCGTGCCGGCGTCCACCTGCTGCTCGCCCCAGTTCAGGACGACGCTGTAGAAGCCGAACCACAGCAGCCCCGATATCGCGATCCCGGGCCAGGCCGCCCGGGGCGGCAGCCCCTCCCGGCGAACAAGGCAGATGAGCCCCAGCACCACGGCCCCGACGAGCAGCCTCCCCAGCGCGAGCGCACCGGGCGAGTACGCGGCCCCGGCACTCCGAATGGAAACGAAGGCAGAGGCCCACATCACGACGGTGACCCCAGCCGCACCGGCGGCGAGCAGGTCGGGACGGCGGGCGAAGGAGGTGTTCATCATGCTCCAGAGGCTAGAAACGAAGGCCGGCGAAGACTGGCGGATTTCGGACGAGGCATGAATGCGGGCTCTGCGAGGGCACCGCCGACGGCACCCACCAGGGGCACGGGGAACTGCGCGACCAGCCCCCACCCACCCGCACCCTGCACGCCGAACGGCATGCCGGTCCCTGCGAGGGCACGGCCGATCACTGCCGACCTGGGGCGCGGGGAACTGCGCGACAAACCCCCACTCACCCGCACCCGGCACACAACCCAAGGCGCCGCCCCCTGAGCCGCCGCCTCACGCCAACGCCCCCGCCTCGATCCCCAAGAGCTCCCCCAACACCCGCGCCCCCGACGGAGTCACCTTCACGGCCCGCTCAGACCCGATCCGCACGCACCACCCCGCCTCCAGTGCATGCCGGCACAGGGCCGCCCCCGAGACACCCGCGAGATGGGGCCGCCGTTCGGTCCAGTCGAGGCAGGCCCGGGCCAGCGGACGCCGGCCGCTTCGGTCGAGAGAGATGCCCGTGGCGTCGAACCAGCCGAGCCCCGCATCGGTCAGCGCGAACCCCGTGTCCTGCCGCAGCAGCCCCCGGGAGGTCAACGCGTCGGTGATCGCGATAGCGAGCCGCCCTGCGAGATGGTCGTAGCAGGTCCGGCCGCGGGCCATCGCCGAGCCGGCGCTGGACTCCCGCAGGTTCCGGGGCCGGCGGACCGCCCCGGGGCTCACCTGCGCGGCCAGGTCTTCCACCAGCTGTGCGACCCGCGCGTCGGCCAGCCGGACGTACCGGTGCCGCCCCTGCCGCTCCTCACTGAGCAGCCCGTCGGCGACCAGCTTGCCCAGATGCTCGCTCAGCGTCGACGCCGCGACGCCGGCGTGCCGCGCCAGCTCACCGGCGGTCCAGGCCCGCCCGTCGAGCAGCGCCAGCAGACAGGCGGCCCGGGTCTCGTCGGCGAAGAGCCCGGCGAGGCGGGCGAACTGCGTCGCCTGGGGGTCCTTGGTGGCCATGCGTCCAGGATGCGGCACGGACACTTCGGCGGCGGCCGAAGCGTGGGCCGGGCGGCCCGCCGCAGGGAAGTGATCGACCGGCCTGCCCGGCGGGGTGCTCGGGTGTCTGGTGCCGCCGGGCGGGGTGCTCGGGTGTCTGGTGCCGCCGGGCGGGGTGCTCGGGTGTCTGGTGCCGCCGGGCGGGGCGCCCAGGCGTCCTCTGCCGCCCGGCAGGGCTCAGACGTCCCGGCCGACCTGCTCGTACTGTCGGGCCAGCCCGTCCAGCAGCGCCGTCAGCCCCGTCTCGAAGGCCCGCTCGTCGATCTTCTCCTGCTGCTCGGCGAGGAGGTGGGCCTGCCCCAAGTGCGGGTAGTCGGCGGGGTCGTACGCGCTCGCGTCGTCCACGAAACCCCCGGCGAACGAGCCCAGCGCCGAGCCCATGATGAAGTACCGCATCAGCGCGCCGATGGACGTGGCCTGTGCCGCCGGCCACCCCGCCGCCACCATCCCGCCGTACACGGCGTCGGCGAGCCGCAGCGCCGCCGGGCGGCGGCCGGGCCCGCGGGCCAGCACGGGCACGATGTTGGGGTGGTCGCGCAGGGCCGCACGGTAGGAGACGGCCCAGTCGTGCAGCGCGGTCCGCCAGTCGGGGCCGTCCTCGAACATCGACAGGTCGACCTGTGCGCTCACCGAGTCGGCGACCGCCTCCAGGATCTCGTCCTTCGTGCGGAAGTGGTTGTACAGCGACGGCCCGCTCACCCCGAGTTCGGCGGCGAGGCGGCGCGTGGAGACGGCCGACAGGCCCTCCGCGTCCACGAGTTCGCGAGCCGTCTCGACGATCCGGTCGTAGCTGAGGAGGGGCTTGCGCGGTCGGGCCATGGCGCACATAGTAGGGCTGCCCAACGAAAACTAGCAGTGCTAATTTAAAGTTACGGCTTTCTGTGTACGTCTGTGGGGTGACTCTGCATGAACCTGGAGCTCAGTGAGGAGCAGACCGCCGTCCGCCGCCTCGCCCGGGACTTCGTGGACCGCGAGATCGCGCCGAACGTCGTCGAGTGGGACCGCGCGGAGGAAGTGGACCGTGCCCTCGTCAAGAAGCTCGGCGAGGTCGGCTTCCTCGGCCTGACGATCGACGAGGAGTACGGCGGCTCGGGCGGCGACCATCTCGCGTACTGCCTGGTCACGGAGGAGCTGGGACGCGGCGACTCCTCGGTGCGCGGGATCGTCTCCGTCTCCCTCGGCCTGGTCGCCAAGACGATCGCGGCCCGGGGCAGCGAGGAGCAGAAGCGCCGCTGGCTGCCGGGGCTCACGACGGGCGAACTGGTCGGCTGCTTCGGCCTCACCGAGCCGGGCACCGGCTCCGACGCCGGAAGCCTGTCCACGCGGGCGGTGCGCGACGGCGGGGACTACGTCCTCGACGGCACCAAGATGTTCATCACGAACGGCACCTGGGCCGACGTCGTGCTGCTCTTCGCCCGGTCCACCGACGCGCCGGGCCACAAGGGCGTCTCCGCCTTCCTGGTCCCCACCGACACACCCGGCCTGACCCGCCGCACCATCCACGGCAAGCTCGGCCTGCGCGGCCAGGCCACCGCGGAGCTCGTGCTGGAGGGCGTACGGGTGCCCGCGTCGGCCATGGTGGGGGAGGAGGGCAAGGGCTTCTCGGTCGCGATGGCGGCCCTGGCCAAGGGGCGGATGTCGGTCGCCGCGGGCTGCGTCGGCATAGCCCAGGCCGCCCTGGACGCGGCCGTCCGATACGCCGGTGAGCGCGAGCAGTTCGGCAAGTCGATCGCCCACCACCAGCTGGTCCAGGAGCTGATCAGCGACATCGCCGTCGACGTGGACGCGGCGCGGCTGCTGACCTGGCGGGTCGCCGACCTGATCGACCGCGGGCAGCCCTTCGCCGTGGAGTCCTCCAAAGCCAAGCTCTTCGCCTCCGAGGCGGCCGTGCGCGCCGCCAACAACGCCCTCCAGGTCTTCGGCGGCTACGGCTACATCGACGAGTACCCGGCGGGCAAGCTGCTGCGGGACGCCCGTGTGATGACCCTCTACGAAGGCACCAGTCAGATCCAGAAGCTGCTCATCGGACGGGCGTTGACGGGAGTCTCGGCGTTCTGAGTATCCGCGCCCGCCGCCTAGGTACTTCGGCGGATGTGGTTACGGCCACATCCGCCGATCCTTGTCCCCATGAGTGACGCATCGGGCAAGCAGCAGAACACCGCCGCCTTCTACGGCCAGGCGGTCGCCTCCTTCGCGGTCGCCATGGCGGCCACCGCCATCGGCATCTTCAAACTCAACGCCGACGCCTGGGTGCGCGCCTTCCTCGCGATCGCCGTCCTGTACCTGGTCACCTCCGCCTTCACGCTCGCCAAGGTGATCCGGGACCGCCAGGAGGCCGACCGGCCCGCGTACCACCCCTTCGAGAAGCTCTGAGAACTCCGAAAGCCCGGACCGGCCGCGCTAAGCGCCCGCTCACCCAGGGCGGTATGGTGGTCCCTCTGTCAGCGAGAGGGGCGAGTGAGCGATGAGTACGGCGGAGGAGACGGCCGACGGCGAGACGTCGGCGTGGGCCGAGGTCACGCCCGACGCGGCCCGGCGGCTGCTGATCGCCGCCGTGGAGGCCTTCGCCGAGCGCGGCTATCACGCCACGACGACCCGTGACATCGCGGGCCGCGCCGGTATGAGCCCGGCCGCGCTCTACATCCACTACAAGACCAAGGAAGAACTGCTCCACCGCATCAGCAGGATCGGCCACGAGAAGGCCCTGGACATCCTGCAGACCGCGGCCCGGCGTGAGGGCACCCCCGCCGAGCGGCTCTCCGACGCCGTGAGCTCCTTCGTCCGCTGGCACGCCGGGGGGCGTACCACCGCACGGGTCGTGCAGTACGAACTGGACTCGCTCGGCCCGGACGCCCGCGCCGAGATCCTCGCGCTGCGGCGGCGGTGCGACGCCGAGGTGCGCGCGATCATCGAGGACGGGGTGGCGGTCGGTGACTTCGACGTCCTGGACGTCAAGGGCACGACCCTCGCCGTGCTGTCGCTGTGCATCGACGTGGCCCGCTGGTTCAACGTCCACGGTCCCTGGAAGCCCGACGAGGTCGGCGCGCTGTACGCCGACCTCGTGCTGCGGATGGTGGGGGCGAAGTAGGCCCGGCCGGGCGCCGCGGTGCCCGGTACGCCGGCTACAGGTAGTAGCGCGAGACGGACTCGGCGACGCACACGGGCTTGTCCCCGCCCTCGCGCTCCACGGTGAACGCGACGCTGACCTGGACGCCGCCCGTCACGTCGTCGACGCCGGTGATCGCCGCGGTGGCGCGCAGCCGCGAGCCCACGGGCACCGGCGCGGGGAAACGCACCTTGTTCGTCCCGTAGTTCACGCCCATCTTCACGCCCTCGACCTTGATGAGCTGGGGGCCGAAGAGCGGGAGCAGTGACAGCGTGAGGTACCCGTGGGCGATGGTCGTTCCGAAGGGGCCGGTCGCGGCCTTCTCCGGGTCGACGTGGATCCACTGGTGGTCACCGGTGGCCTCGGCGAACAGGTCGATCCGCTTCTGGTCGACCTCCAGCCAGTCCGTGTACCCCAGCTGCTCGCCCACCGCCGACCTCAGATCGTCGACGGAGGTGAAGATCCTCGGCTCTGCCATGTCCCGGCCTCCCGCGTCACGTATGCCCAGTGTGTGATGTGCCCAGTGGGCAATGACTGCACCCACGTCTAAGCGACTGCTTAGCATGCTAGGTGGCGGGGCCTCTGTCAACGGACCGGGACGGTGACGCGGGGTAGGTAGGTTTGAGGGGTGCCCCAGATCCCCGAGAAGATTCACGAGCTCACGGTCGGCCAGCTGTCCGCCCGGAGCGGCGCAGCCGTCTCCGCCCTGCACTTCTACGAGTCCAAGGGCCTCATCAGCAGCCGGCGCACCTCCGGCAATCAGCGCCGCTACACCCGGGACACCCTGCGCCGGGTCGCCTTCGTGCGGGCCGCGCAGCGCGTCGGCATCCCGCTGGCCACGATCCGGGACGCCCTCGCCGAACTCCCCGAGGAACGCACCCCCACCCATGAGGACTGGGCGCGGCTGTCCCAGGCGTGGCGCTCCGAGCTGGACGAGCGCATCAGGCAACTCAACCGCCTGCGCGACCACTTGACCGACTGCATCGGCTGCGGGTGCCTCTCGCTGGACAGCTGTGTCCTGTCCAACCCGGACGACGCCTTCGGCGAGAGGATGGCGGGGTCGCGACTGATGGTGGAGCGAGAGAGGGGGCGCCGGGGGTGACGGATCGGCCGCCATGGACCCGGAGCCTCGGATCGGATGGCGGGCGCGGGTCATGTGTGGCCGGTCGCGCAGTTCCCCGCGCCCCTGAGGGCGTTGCGGCGCCGCCTTTGTTCACTCGTACTCCGTGCCGCCCCTGCGCGTCAGATAGGCCGGGCTGACCGCCTTCGCGATCGCCCGCCCACCGGTCACCGCGCTGTACCGCTCGACGGCCGGACGTATGACCACGCCCTCCCGCAGATGCAGCTCACGCCCGGACACGGTCTCCCGCCCGCCGGCGACCTCCAGCACCCGCCCGATGTCGAAGGGCCCCTCGAACAGCCGCGGCACCAGGGGCAGTTCCCCGTCCAGGAGCTTTGCCGTGTCCAGCCACCGCACACCCCCGTCGATCTCCGCGGACACGTCGAACGCGGCGTACCCGAGCGTCTCGCGCCGGCCGTCGGCGCCGTACGTCAGGTCCTGCACGCCGGCCCCGAAGACCTCACCGAAGATGCCGACCCGCCGGGCCCCGAGCCGTTCGGCCAGCCGGGCCGCCGCCTCGGCGACGCCGTGCCCCCGGATCGCCCGCCAGTACAGGTTCCGCGACTCCTCGCGCAGCGCCAGCGACTTCGACCCGAAGCCCTTGGAGGAGACGTACACCCGCTCCTCGTCGGCGACATACGTCAGCAGGCATGCCGAGCCGTGCAGCTTTTCGGTCAGGACCACCGGCTCGCCGGGCGTGAAGATGTCCGGATACCGCTGGATGTTCTCGATGTCGACCCACGGCAGCAGATCCGGCGCCGACTCCACGTCGCCCGACATCGTCGGAGGGATCGGCGGGACCCACTTGGTGATCCCCAGCAGCTCGGCGAAGTCGGTACCCTCCGCGGCCGCCCGCGCCAGGTCCACGTCGCCCAGCGCCATGGGCCGGCACACGATCCCCTGCGACAGCTCACCGCGCAGCCGCACCGCCCTGACCCGGTCCGACGCGCTGCCCGCCAGCCGCCCGGTCAGCCCCAGCTCCTCGATCAGGCCGGCCGGCAGCACCGCCTGCTCGGGGATGTACACGGCGGCCTCACCGGAGCGGTACGCGCCCTTGGCGACGACGGCCCGGTACAGACCCACCTGGGCCAGCTCCAGCGCGTCGGCGTTGGGATGGTCATGGACGGTCAGCACTTCGGCGGTGACGCGCAGCGTCGACATCAGGGGCTCCTTCAGGTCCTCGGTTCTCGTTTCATCGCCCCCAACTGTCCGTACGGGAAAAGGATGGAGCGACCGGATTAGCCCCTGCTATCGTCGCGGACCCGGACCCGGCGCTCAGGGCAGCCGGCCGTACTGGACCAGCCCCTCGGCCACCAACCGGGCGTTGGACAGGGCCCGTTCGCCGTCCGGCAGGGTCAGCGTGTCCTCCAGGCCGATGCGCGTCGCGAGCCCCAGCCGTCCCGCGAGCCGCAGCACCGGCCACGCGCCCCCGTCCTCCCCGTGCAGGAGCACCGGGCGGCCGAACGCCGGGCCCAGGTCGGCAAGCAGCGCCCGCCCGCTCGCCTCGGCCGTCCCCGCCGACGTGTCCGTCACCTCCGCCAGCACCCGCAACACCCGTGGCCCCAGCGGCGAGGCGGCGAACCGGGCCGCACCGTCGGTGCCGGACCAGATGCCCGCCTCCACGCCCACGCCCCGCTCGATCAGCGCCGCCGCGAGCTCCTCGGCACCCGCCTCGTGCCAGTTGACCGAGGCGTGGTCCGGCAGCACCGTCCAGCTGCGAACACGCTCCAGCCGCGCCACGGGATCCGGCTCCGCCCATGCGCCCGTCGTCACCCCGACCGGCACCGGCACGCGGGCCCGTATCGCCTCCAGCGTCGGCGCGAGCACACGCGGCGACAGACTGTCCTGTCCGCAGGGGGTCTTGGGGTGGACGTGGATGTCCGTGGCCCCGGCCGCGACGGCCTCGGCCGCGGATTCGGCCAGCGCCTCGGGCGAGAGCGGCACCATCGCGCCGTCACCCGCTCCGCGCGGCCCGTTGAGACACACCTGGATCATGTGTCGAGGGTGCCAGTCACCACTGACAGTCGTCACTGCCCCGGCAAAGGGGGGTGCGGCATCCCCGGCGCACCCCCGTCGTACTAGGCGGACATGAGCAGCCGCCGTCCGCGCCTGGCCGCCGCCAGCGCCTCGGGCGTGAGAACCGGACGCGGCACCACGATCCCGCAGTCCGTGCAGACCGGGCCCGACGAGGGTTCATGGGCCAGGTCGTACTTCCAGATCAGTCGCCCCCCGCTGCACGCCGGGCACTCCGAGCCCGGTTCGCGCTCCAGCGCGGAGATCAGCCGGCGCAGCACCTCGGCCAGGGGTTCCTGTGGGTGCACCCGGGGGTCGTCGCACCAGGCGACTCCGAAACCGCCCCAGGTCAGCCGGTGCCAGTCGTCCACGCTGCCCGGCCTGCGCAGTCCGTCGTGCTTTTCCTTCTTGCGCCGCTCGGCGAACTCGACCTCGTAGGCCAGCCAGACCGAACGCGCCTCCTCCAGCTCCTCCAACGCGGCCACGAGCCGCGCCGGGTCGGGCGAGCGGTCCTCGGGACCGAATCCCGCCCGGGAGCACAAGTGGTCCCAGGTCGCCCTGTGCCCGTAAGGAGCGAACCGCTCCAGGCACTTACGCAGCGAGTAGCGCCGCAACGCGAGATCGCACCGCGGATCCCGCACCTGTCTCGCCAGACTCCGGAAACCGGCCATCGCCCTGCACCTCCGTCACATCTGCACCTGTACTTCGGTCACTTCGGCGTCGCCGCACGGACTTCGCGCGGCGTTGACGAATAGACGTATCGACAAGCGATTCGGCTCCATCCGATTTCCGACGGCCTCCAAAGCGAGCCCTGGTGACTCAAAAAGTGACGCATGTTCATCTTCAATCCCGGGGATACCGCCGGTAACACTCTCGGCCCACCCTCGTCGGTAGGAGCTGCCATGCCACGGCGTACCCCACGCACCGCGCCAGTCAGACTGAGAACTCCCGGCGGATCTCCCGGGTTCCTGAAGGCGGCATCCGTATGCGCGCTGATTGCCGGTCTTTTGTCTCCTCTTTCCCCGGCGGCCTCCGCGACCCCGGCCGCAGCCGAGGCCACGGCCGCGAACGACCACTGCGGGAACCGGTGCTCCGACATCCTGCCGCCGGGCCAGAACGGCAACGCCACCCTCGCCCAGATCCTGCTCAACCAGGCTTTCGGCACCCAGCCCGAGCACGCGGAGGACCAGCTCGGCCCCTATGCCGACCTGGCCAAGGGCTACTCCGGCCTCACCGACGCGACGATCAACAACTTCTTCAACGACGCCTCGTTCGGTGTCCCGTCCGATCAAATCGCCTCCACCGTCAGACCCGCAGGGCGCGGTGATGTGACGATCGTCCGCGACAAGAAGACGGGTGTGCCGCACATCACCGGTACCACCAGATACGGCACGGAGTTCGGTGCGGGCTATGCCGCGGCCCAGGACCGGCTGTGGCTGATGGACGTATTCCGCCACGTCGGACGCGGCCGACTCACGTCCTTCGCGGGCGGCGCGCCCTCCAACCAGGGCCTTGAGCAGCAGTTCTGGCGCAACGCGCCCTACACCGAGGCCGATCTCCAGGCGCAGATCGACAACGCCGTCGCCTCCAACGGCGAACGCGGACAGCTGGCCCTCGCCGACGCCAAGGCCTACCTCGACGGCATCAACGCCTACATCGACGCCTCCGACAGCGGCCGCTACTTCCCCGGCGAGTACGTCCTGACCGGCCACAAGGACTCCGTCACCAACGCCGGCACGATCGAGCACTTCAAGGTGACCGACCTGGTGGCGCTCGGCTCGGTGATCGGCGCCCTGTTCGGTTCCGGAGGCGGCGGCGAGGTCAACAACGCGCTCTCCCTGCTGGCCGCCCAGGAGAAGTACGGCGTGGCCGAGGGCACCAGGCTGTGGGAGTCGTTCCGCGAGCGCAACGACCCCGAGGCCGTCGTCACCGTCCACGACAAGAGCTTCCCGTACGCCACCAAGCCCGCCGACCCGCAGGGCGAGGCCCTGCCCGACGCCGGTTCGGTGAACGAGGAACAGCTCGTGTACGACCGTACGGGCAGCGCGTCCGGCACGGCCGCGTCCGGCGCCACGACCGCGGCCGCCCGGACGGCGATGACCTCGGCGAAGCGGGGCATGTCCAACGCCCTCGTGGTCGGCGGCGAGCACACCGCGAGCGGCCACCCGGTCGCCGTCTTCGGACCGCAGACCGGCTACTTCGCACCCCAGCTGCTGCTCCTCCAGGAGATACAGGGGCCCGGCATCAGCGCCCGCGGTGCCTCCTTCGCCGGCCTGAGCATGTACGTCGAGCTCGGCCGCGGCCAGGACTACTCGTGGAGCGCCACCACCTCCGGCCAGGACATCATCGACACCTACGCCGTCGAGCTGTGCCAGGACGACCACCACTACCTGTACCGAGGCACCTGCACGGCGATGGAGAAGATCGAGCAGAAGAACGCCTGGAAGCCCACGACCGCCGACAGCACCCCGGCGGGCTCGTACACGATGCGCGTCTGGCGCACGAAGTACGGTCCCGTCACCCACCGCGCGACCGTCGGCGGCAAGAAGGTCGCCTACACCACCCTGCGCTCCTCCTACATGCACGAGGCCGACTCCATCATCGGCTTCCAGATGCTGAACGACCCCGACTACGTCAAGGGCCCCGAGGACTTCCAGAAGGCCGCGCAGCACATCAACTACACCTTCAACTGGTTCTACGCCGACTCCGAGCACACCGCCTACTACAACAGCGGCGACAACCCGGTCCGCGCGAGCGGCGTCGACGCGGAGTTCCCGGTGTGGGCGCAGCCGGCGTACGAGTGGCGCGGCTGGAACCCGGCGACGAACACGGCGACCTACACCCCGCCGTCCGAGCACCCCAACTCCATCGACCAGGACTACTACATCTCCTGGAACAACAAGCAGGCCGAGGACTACACGACCGCGCCCTGGGGCGACGGCTCGGTGCACCGCGGCAACCTGCTGGAGAACCGGGTGAAGAAACTGGTCGCCGCGGGCGGCGTGACCCGCGCCTCCCTGGTCGGGGCGATGGCCGACGCGGCCCTCGCGGACCTGCGCGCCGAGGACGTCCTGCCCGATCTGCTCAAGGTCGTCAACAGCTCGCCGGTGACCGACACCACGGCAGCCGCGGCCGTGAGCAGGCTCCAGACGTGGCTGTCGGCCGGCGGCAGGCGCACCGAGACGGCCGCCGGTTCGAAGAAGTACGCCGACGCCGACGCGATCCGCATCCTGGACGCCTGGTGGCCGCTGCTGGTGAAGGCCGAGTTCGAACCGGGCCTCGGCAGCGAGCTGTACACGGCGATGACCGCCAACCTGCCCGTCGACGAGTCCCCGTCGGCCGGGCACGGCCCGACCGGCTCGCACGCCGGCAGCTCCTTCCAGTACGGCTGGTGGAGCTACGTCGACAAGGACATCCGGGCCGTCCTCGGTGAGCCCGTACAGGGCCCGCTCGACCGGAAGTACTGCGGCGGCGGCAGCCTCACCGCCTGCCGGGACCTGCTGATCAGCACCCTGAGAACGGCCGCGGGCCGCACCGCCGCCCAGGTCTACCCGGGCGACGACCAGTGCTCGGCGGGCGACCAGTGGTGCGCCGACTCGATCGTCCAGCGCACCCTGGGCGGCATCAAGCACGGCAGGATCAGCTGGCAGAACCGGCCCACGTATCAGCAGGTCGTGGAGTTCACGTCACACAGGTGACCGTGGGCGGCCGGCGGCGGGGTCAGCGGATGCGCCCCGCCGCCAGCACCAGCTGCGCCAGCTCGCGGTGCACGATGTCGCTGTGCGCGCCGGCGGGCGGCCCGCCCCGCCGGACCACCGCCGCCGCGTCGACGTTCACGCATCCCGACGCCGGCAGCTTCGCCCGCAGCGCGCCGGCCAGGTCGTACGACCTCGTCCCCGGCACCGCCTGGACCCCGTCGTGCCCCATCGCACCCCACTTGGCCCCCAGCATCCGGCCGACGTCCGGCGCTGCGATCCCGCGCGCGTCCCCGGCCATCCGGGAGGCCAGCGGGTACATCGTGGACAGCGCCGAGTCGTGCCGTGAGTGGCAGCACACCAGCGGCCCGTCGATCCGGTTGTGCTGACCCTCAAGGACCCCGCCGGCCCGGGCGTCGTGCGGCAGCCGGGACGCGAACGCGTAGTGCGAGAAGGCGCCTTGGAGCAGCGTCACCGACTTCACCGACCGCACGCCCTTCGGCAGCCCGCGCAGCGCGAACGACACCAGCCGCGCGCCGAAGCTGTGCCCGACGAGATGCACCCGCAACCCGGGCGAGCGGGCGGCGAGCTGCCCGACGACCCGGCCGAGCCCGCGCTCACCGACAGTCCCCGCGCGCCGCTTCATCGCGTAGTACGTCGCCTGCCGCAGCAGCTCGTGCGCGCCCTCCCACGGGTTCGGCAACGAGAAGGACGCCACGCCGTCCGGCGCCGCGTCCGGGGCCTCCAGATGCGCCAGCGCCCGCGCGAAGTCCTCGCACACGGCCGCCGTGGAGTCCGCGAAGAGGTCCGGCGAGTCCTGCGGCACCCCCTCGCACAGCGTGTCCGCCGCGAACAGCGCCTGCGGCCCCGGCGGCACGACGTCCACCAGCAGCCGCACGAGCCGCCCGAACTCCGCCAACTCGGCCTCCTCGCGCGGCTGCTGGTCCAGCAGCCGCGCGATCTGGTCGATCACGGTCGCCCGCCCCGGGAACGTCTCCAGCAGCGCGTGCCGGGTGTCCTTGTCGAGCGCAGGCCGGCGCGGCATCTCGGCGGCCACGGCCCGCGGGAAGTCCGGGATCGGCTCGTCCGAGAAGCGCATCGACGGCCAGACCACCCCGACGTACCCGACCCTCGCCTCGGGCACGAGTCCCGGGATCGGCGCGAAGAAGCCGTCGTAGAGGCGGGTCGCGCCGGAGCGGTCGCTGTTCCAGCCGTGCGCGAAGACGATCAGGTCGCGGACGTCGTGCTGCGCCACCCCGGCCAGCAGCCGGTCCCGCCGCCCCGCGTCCGGGTCCCCGTCCGCGTCGAAGGTCAGCTCCCAGTAAGGACTCACGCCCACTGCCGGTTTCGCCATGACAGGCCCCCTCGCCCCCCGTGACAGTGCGATACGGGCGCATCGTCCTGCCGGCGGGCGGGAATGGCCATACGTCGGCATCCCATCCGTGGGTCGCTCATCAGTACAGCAGGTACTCCCGACGGGTCCTGCGGAACGCCGACAGCTCCTGCTGCCAGTCCGCGACCACCTCGTCGGCGCTCGCTCCCGCGTCGATCAGCGTGCGCACCCGGGTGTTGCCGGTGAGCTTGTCGATCCAGTTGTCCGGGCGCCAGGCGAACCCGCTCCACACCTTCTTGGCGGTCACCAGCAGGGCGATTCCGGTGCGGACGGGGTCGTAGGCGGCGCGGTCGTGGATGTGGATCTGCACGCCGCCGACGGTCCTGCCCTGGAACTTCGAGAACGTCGGCGCGAAGTACGCCTCCCTGAAGTGCACACCGGGCAGCCCGAGTGCCTCCGCCGCCTCGGCCCAGCGCCGGTCGATGCCCTCCGCGCCGAGCAGTTCGAAGGGGCGGGTGGTGCCGCGGCCCTCGGAGAGGTTCGTGCCCTCGAAGAGACAGGTGCCCGCGTACACGAGCGCCGTGTCCGGTGTGGGCATGTTCGGGCTCGGCGGCACCCAGGGCAGACCCCAGGCGTCGTAGAACGAGGACCGCTTCCAGCCCGACATCCGTACGGTCTCCAGGGGGACCGGGGTGGTCAGGAACTCCCCGTTGAACAGTCGCGCCAGCTCGGCGACCGTCATGCCGTGCGCCTGCGAGACGGGCCTGCGGCCGACGAAGGTGGAGAACTCCATGTGCAGGACCGGGCCCTGCGCGGCGCGGCCGGTCACGGGGTTCGGCCGGTCCAGCACGGCGAAGCGCTTGCCGGCGAGCGCGGCCGCCTCCATGCAGTCGAAGAGGGTCCAGATGTAGGTGTAGAAGCGGGCGCCGGCGTCCTGGATGTCGAAGACGACCGTGTCGACGCCGGAGGCGGTGAAGATGTCGGCGAGCGGCTGACCGCTCTTGAGGTACGTGTCGTAGACGGGCAGGCCGGTCGCCGGGTCGTCGTAGCGGCCCTCCGAGCCGCCGGCCTGGGCGGTGCCGCGGAAGCCGTGCTCGGGGCCGAAGACGGCCCGCAGGTTCACCCTTTCGTCGGCGTGCATGACGTCCACGATGTGACGGACGGTCCGGGTGACGCCGGTGGGGTTGGTGACGATCCCGACCTTTTGGCCTTCGAGGACCGAGTATCCGTCGGCCGCGAGGCGCTCGAAGCCGGTGCGCAGTCGCGTGGAGCGCTCCGACGCGGACGCTGCGGAAGGGAGGGATGCTGCTGCCGTTGTCGCTGCGAGTAGGGCTCGTCTGGATAGGCGCATGGGGGGCACGGTATTGCTCCCGCAGGTCGTGGGGAAGGTGCCGGTGCGTCGTGGCCTGCCGCGCTCACGCGGCGGAGCCGCACCTCGACACAGCCCCGCGCCCCTTGGCCGGCCGCCGTCGCCCTTCCCTGTCACATACCGACCGGTTAGTCTGACGATCGCAGGAGAGCCGCAGTCGAAGGAGACCGATGGTGGAAGCCGTGCAGGGTGCCGGAGTCGTCGTGACCGGGGCTGGGGGTGGCATCGGCGCGGCGCTCGCCCGGCGGTTCGCCGCCGAGGGTGCTCGTGTCGTCGTCAATGACCTCGATGCCGGAAAGGCCGAGGCCGTCGCCGGGGAGATCGGCGGCATCGCGGTTCCCGGCGACGCCTCCGCGGTCGTCGCCGACGCCCGGGACGCGCTCGGTGGTGCCGTCGACGTCTACTGCGCCAACGCCGGTGTCGCCTTCGGCGGGCCCGAGCTCGACGATCTCGGCGACGAGGTGGCCTGGTCGGCGTCCTGGGACGTCAATGTCATGGCCCACGTCCGGGCCGCGCACGCCCTGCTTCCCCAGTGGCTGGAGCGCGGCAGCGGACGGTTCGTCTCCACCGTCTCCGCGGCCGGCCTGCTCACCATGATCGGCGCCGCGCCCTACGCCGTCACCAAGCACGGCGCCCTCGCCTTCGCCGAGTACCTGTCGCTGACCTACCGCCACCGCGGGATCAAGGTGCACGCCATCTGTCCGCAGGGCGTGCGCACCGACATGCTGAACGCCACCGGCAGCGCGGGCGACCTGGTGCTCAAGCCCACCGCCATCGCGCCACAGGACGTGGCGGACGCCCTGTTCAAGGGGATGGCGGAGGACCGCTTCCTGATCCTGCCGCACCCCGAGGTGGCCGGGTTCCACGAGGCGCGGGCCGGTGACCCCGACCGCTGGCTGGCCGGCATGAACCACCTCCAGCAGAAGTGGGAGGAGAGCAGGTGACCGACTCCCGCTACGCCGCCAAGCCCTGGCTGGCGCTGCTGAGCGACACCCAGCGCGCCCCGATAACCCCGGACGACTCCCTCGTGCACGCCCTGCGCCGGGTGGCGGCCCAGAACCCCGACCGGCCCTTCCTCGCCTACTTCGACGGCCGTCTGACCTACCGCGAGGTCGACGAGCTCAGTGACTCCGTCGCCGGGCACCTCGCCGCGCGCGGCCTGGAGCGCGGCGAGCGGGTCGCGGTCCTGCTCCAGAACTCCCCGCACTTCGTGCTCGCCGTGCTCGGCGCCTGGAAGGCGGGGGCCATCGTCGTGCCCGTCAACCCGATGTACAAGTCGGGGGAGGTCACCCACGTCCTGCGGGACGGCGAGGTGGCCGCGCTGATCTGCTCCGACCGGGCCTGGGAGACGTATCTGCGCGAGACGGCGGCCGGCTCGCCGGTGCGGATCGTGCTCACCGGGTGCGAGCTGGACTTCCAGACCCGCGGCGACGCGCGCGTGCTGACCTTCGAACGGCTCCCGCAGGCCGCCGACGCCGACGACCTCGCGGCGGTCGCGCGCGGCGGGCACAAGGCGCCACAGGGCCGCGACCCCGGCCCGTCCGACATCGCGCTGATCAGCTACACCTCGGGCACCAGCGGCACGCCCAAGGGCGCCACCAACACGCACGGCAACATCATGTACAACGCCGAGCGGCAGCGCACCGGCCTCGCCCTGCCCGAGGCGCCCGTGTACTTCGCGATGGCGCCGCTGTTCCACATCACCGGGATGGTCGCCCAGTTCGCCGCCTGCCTGAACAGCGCGGGACTGCTGGTGCTGGCGTACCGCTTCGAGGCCGGTGTCGTGCTCGACGCGTTCGCCGAGCACGGGCCGCACTACACCGTCGGCCCCTCGACGGCCTTCATGGCGCTGGCCGCCCACCCGGACGTCCGCCGGGAGCACTTCGCGTCCTTCGTCAACATCTCCTCCGGCGGCGCCCCGCTGCCGCCCGCCCTGGTGGAGAAGTTCCGGGCCGGCTTCGGGCCGTACATCCGCAACGGCTACGGCCTCACCGAGTGCACCGCCCCCTGCGCCGCCGTGCCGCCCGGCCTGGAGGCCCCCGTCGACCCGGCCTCCGGGACGCTGGCCGTGGGCGTGCCGGGACCCGAGACGGTCGTACGGATCGTCGGCGACCAGGGTGAGGAGGTGCCGTTCGGCGAGCAGGGCGAGATCGTCGTGCGGGGGCCGCAGGTCGTCCCCGGCTACTGGCGGCGCCCCGACGCCACCGCCGAGACCTTCCCCGACGGCGAGCTGCGCACCGGCGACATCGGCTTCATGGACGCCGAGGGCTGGCTGTACGTCGTCGACCGCAAGAAGGACATGATCAACGCGTCCGGCTTCAAGGTCTGGCCGCGCGAGGTCGAGGACGTGCTCTACACGCACCCGGCGGTGCGCGAGGCGGCCGTCGTCGGCGTGCCCGACGGGTACCGCGGAGAGACCGTGAAGGCGTACATCAGCCTCCGTCCGGGTGCCGAGGCGGACCCCGACGCACTCGCCGCGTACTGCCGGGAGAGACTGGCCGCCTACAAATACCCGCGGCAGGTGGAGGTCCTGCCCGACTTGCCCAAGACGGCAAGTGGGAAGATCCTCCGTCGGGAACTTCGTTCCCGCGCGAACGACGGCTAGACAGCAGTCGGCACCACGGCAAGCGGAACATCTCGGAAGGGCAGGTGGCGGCACAGTGGCCAGGACCTCGGACGGAGACGGTACGCCCGTCCCGCAGCGGCTGCTCGCCGCCGCCACCCGGCTCTTCGCCGAGCAGGGCTACGACCGCACCTCGGTGCAGGAGATCGTCGAGGCGGCCGGCGTCACCAAGGGTGCGCTGTACCACTACTTCGGCTCCAAGGACGACCTCCTGCACGAGGTGTACGCGCGCGTGCTGCGCGTCCAGCAGGAGCGGCTCGACTCCTTCGCGGACGCCGACGAGCCGGTCGAGAAACGGCTGCGGGCCGCGGCGGCGGACGTCGTGGTGACGACCATCGACAACCTCGACGACGCGATGATCTTCTTCCGCTCGATGCATCACCTGAGCCCGGAGAAGAACAAGCAGGTGCGCGCCGAGCGCCGGCGCTACCACGAACGCTTCCGTGCGCTCATCGAGGAGGGCCAGGAAGCGGGCGTCTTCTCCAAGGCGACCCCGGCGGACCTGGTGGTCGACTACCACTTCGGCTCCGTCCACCACCTGTCGACCTGGTACCACCCCGACGGCCCGATGAGCCCCCAGCAGCTGGCCGACCACCTGGCCGACCTGCTGCTGAGGGCTCTGCGGCCCTAGCCCACAGGTATCTCAGCTCACGGGTATCTCAGCTCACAGGTACTTCTTCAGCTCCCGCCGCGCCAGCGACCGCTGGTGGACCTCGTCCGGTCCGTCGGCGATCATCAGCGTGCGCGCGCCGGCGTACAGCTCGGCCAGCGGGAAGTCCTGGCTGACGCCGCCCGCGCCGTGCAACTGGATCGCGCGGTCGATGATGTCGACGACCGCGCGCGGGGTGGCGATCTTGATGGCCTGGATCTCGGTGTGGGCGCCCCGGTTGCCGACGGTGTCCATCAGCCAGGCGGTCTTCAGGACCAGCAGCCGCAGCTGCTCCACGGTCACCCGCGCGTCGGCGATCCAGTTGTGCACCACGCCCTGCTGGGCCAGCGCCTTGCCGAAGGCCGTGCGGGAGACCGCCCGGCGGCACATCAGCTCGATCGCCCGCTCGGCCATGCCGATCAGCCGCATGCAGTGGTGGATCCGGCCGGGGCCGAGGCGGGCCTGGGCGATGGCGAAGCCGCCGCCCTCCTCGCCGATGAGGTGGGACACCGGCACGCGTGCGTGGTCGAAGATCACCTCGGCGTGGCCGCCGTGGGAGTGGTCCTCGTAGCCGAAGACCTGCATGGCCCGCCTGATCGTGACGCCAGGGGTGTCACGGGGGACCAGGACCATGGACTGCTGACGGCGGATGTCCTCGCCGTCCGGGTCCGTCTTGCCCATCACGATGAGGATCTTGCAGTCCGGGTTCATCGCCCCGGAGATGTACCACTTGCGGCCCGTGATGACGTACTCGTCGCCGTCCCGCTCCATGTGCGTGGTGATGTTGGTGGCGTCCGACGAGGCCACATCCGGCTCGGTCATCGCGAACGCCGAGCGGATCTCACCGGCCAGCAACGGCTCCAGCCACTGCTTCTTCTGCTGCTCGTCGCCGAACTGGGACAGCACCTCCATGTTCCCGGTGTCGGGCGCGGCGCAGTTCGTGGCGGTCGGCGCCAAGTGCGGGGAACGGCCGGTGATCTCGGCCAGCGGGGCGTACTGGAGGTTGGTGAGACCGGCGCCGTACTCGCCGTCGGGCAGGAAGAGGTTCCACAGGCCCTGCCTGCGGGCCTCGGCCTTCAGCTCCTCCACCACGGCCGGGGTGTCCCAGGGGGACGCCAGCGCGGCGCGCTGCTCCTCCGCGACCGCCTCGGCCGGATAGACGTGCTCGTCCATGAAGGCCAGCAGTTTGGCGCGCAGTTCCTCGGTGCGTGCGTCGAACGCGAAGTCCATGTCCCGTCAGCCTTCCTGAATGCCTTCTTGAAGAGTGGTCAGGCCGTGCTCGATGAAGACCGGGACCAGGTCGCCGATGCGGTCGAAGCCGCGGCCGACCGTCTGGCCCAGTGTGTAGCGGTAGTGGATGCCCTCCAGGATCACGGCGAGCTTGAACCAGGCGAACGCCGTGTACCAGGAGACCGCGGAGACGTCGCGCCCCGAGCGCTCGGCGTACCGCTGGATCAGCTCGGCGGGGGAGGGATGCCCGGGCGCCTCGGCGGTCGTGGAGACCGGGGACTGCCCCATGCCCAGCGGCATGCTGTACATCACCAGCAGGCCGAGGTCGGTCAGCGGGTCGCCGAGCGTCGACATCTCCCAGTCGAGGATCGCCTTGATCCGGTCGTCCTCGCCGATCAGGACGTTGTCGAGGCGGTAGTCGCCGTGGATCACCGTCGCGGTGGGGGAGGAGGGCAGCTGCCGGCCCAGCGTGGCGTGCAGCTCGTCGATGCCGGCCAGCTCACGGTTGCGGGAGGCGTCCAGCTGCTTGCCCCAGCGGCGCAGCTGGCGGTCCAGGAAGCCCTCGGGGCGGCCGAAGTCCTCCAGACCCACCGACGCCGGGTCCACCGCGTGCAGTTCGACGAGGGTGTCCACCAGCGACAGCACCGCGCCCCGGGTGCGCTCGGGGCCGAGCGGGGCCAGCTGGTCGGCGGTGCGGTACGGGGTGCCCTCGACGAACTCCATGACGTAGAACGGCGCCCCGAGCACCTCCTCGTCCTCGCACAGCAGGACCGGCCGCGGCACCGGCACGTCCGTCGGGTACAGGGCGCTGATGACCCGGTGCTCGCGCTTCATGTCGTGCGCGGTGGCGAGGACATGGCCGAGCGGGGGGCGTCGTACGACCCAGTTCGAGGTGCCGTCGGAGACCGCGTAGGTGAGATTGGACCGTCCGCCCTCGATCAGCCGGCCGGTCAGCGGACCGTGCGCCAGACCGGGCCGCTCGCGCTCGAGCAGGCCGCGCAGCCGGTCGAGGTCGAGTCCGGGCGGATGGTCGGGGCTCATACAGGGCTCCTAAAGGCAGGTGAACGGGACCTGACTCATGATGCCGACCAGTCGGTATGTCGTCCAGTGCGGAAGCCGAACGTGATCGGGGCCACGATAGGCCGACAGCTCCCCGCGCCGGGCGCCGGGGAGCTGTCGATGGGGAGCTTTTTGAACTCGGTGGGGAGCCTCGGACCTCAGTGGTCGTCCCAGTGGCCGTCGTGCGCGGCGTGCCGGTGGCCGTCGTGGAGGTAGTCGACGTGGTCGCCGTGCAGCACGCTCTCGTGCCCGCAGTCGGCGCCGTGCTGATGGGTGTGGCCCTCGTGCGCGTTGTGGCCGTCCCGTTCGCACTCGTCCCAGTGTCCGGCGTGCTCGCGGTGCGGATGGCCGTCGTGCGCGTAGTCGGTGTGGTCGCCGTGCGGCACCGCGGTGTGCCCGCAGGCGGGGCCGTGGGCGTGCGCGTGGGCGCGGTGTTCCGTATGGAGGGTGGTCATGGTGCTCACCTTCGGAGGAGCGGGTGATGACGTCGGACAGGCTGCCACGCGAACGCCGCATATCGGGCGATTCGGCTTGCGTGGCGTCCGGTCACCCCGGAGGGTCGAAGCCATGAAGGGGATCAGCTACTCACGCTACGGCGGGCCCGAGACACTCGCATACGGAGATGTGCGCGACCCGCGGGTCGGGCCCGACTCCGTGCTGGTCAAGGTGCGGGCGGCGGCGGTCAACCCGGTCGACTGGAAGTGCCGCGAGGGCTATCTGGACCGGCTGATCGAACCGGTCTTCCCGGTGGTCCCGGGGTGGGACGTCGCGGGTGTCGTGGTCCAGCCCGGTGTGTCGGTCACGGAGTTCGCCGTCGGCGACGAGGTCATCGGGTACGTCCGTGAGGACTTCCTCTCCCGGGGCACCTTCGCCGAGTACGTCGCCGCTCCCGTGCGCACCCTCGCCCGCAAGCCCCGCAACCTCACCTGGGAGGAGGCGGCCGGACTGCCCCTCGTGGGGCTGACGGCGTACCAGGTCCTGACCGGGGTGCTCCAGGTCAAGCGGGACGAGACCGTCCTGGTGCACGCCGCGGCGGGCGGGGTGGGCTCGATCGCCGTCCAGTTGGCCCGCCATCTGGGTGCCCGGGTGATCGGCACGGCGAGCGAGCGTAACCACGACTTCGTCCGCGGCCTCGGCGGTGAGCCCGTGGAGTACGGCGACGGCCTGACGGAACGCGTACGCGGGCTGGCCCCCGAGGGCGTGAACGCGGCCTTCGACACGGTCGGCGGCGACGCGCTGAAGGCGTCCGCGAATCTGCTGGTCCCCGAGGGGCGCCTGGTGTCGATCGCCGACCCGGACGTCGTGGACCACGGCGGCCGCTACTACTTCGTGCGCCCCGACGCAGGGGACCTGCTGCGGCTGTCCGAGCTGGCGGAGCAGGGCGTGGTGAGCGTCCATGTCTCGGAGACGTTCCCGCTGGAGCGGGCGGCCGATGCCCACCGGCTGAACGAGGAGGGCCGCACCCGGGGCAAGGTCGTGGTCACCGTGGACTGGGACACGGAGGAGGCGTCGACGCCGGGCGGGTTGTGGCGGGAGCCGGAGCAGGCGGAATAGCGGTCGGGGTGTTGGGGGCGCGGGGGTTCTCGGAACGGGAGCGCTGCGCCGCAGGCGGTCGGGGTCATGGTGGGTTGTGGCGGGAGCCGGAGCAGGCGGAGTAGCGGTCGGGGTGTTGGGGTCGCGGGGGCTCTCGGAACGGGAGCGCTGCGCCGCAGGCGGTCGGGGGCGCCGAGGGTTGGGGCATGGAGGCGTCGGCGTCGCGGGGCCCTCAGAACAGCAGCGCCGCGCCGCAGGCGGCCAGGGCCACCGTG
Organism: Streptomyces sp. bgisy027; assembly: GCF_057710365.1. NCBI lineage: Bacteria > Bacillati > Actinomycetota > Actinomycetes > Kitasatosporales > Streptomycetaceae > Streptomyces > Streptomyces sp. bgisy027. Next base: position 48,886 of record NZ_JBYIVZ010000031.1, on the reverse strand, counting down.
ATCAGGACGGTCGCCGTCGCGTGGCGGGGTGCCAGTGCGGCAGGCCGGGGCGACGAGGCGAGGTCGCGGATGCGCCGGTGCGCGAGGGCCAGGAAGCCGAGCCACAGCCCGCAGCACAGGGCGCTGACGAGGACTCCGGCCACCGAGATCCCGCCGTGCAGCGCGGTCTTCACGGCGAGCACGGCGGCCACGGTGCCGGCCAGCGTCGTGCGGCGCCACGCGAGGCGGGTCCGCTCGGGCTGGAGCCCCGGGTCCCGGACCGGCTCCGCCGCCGAGGCGCTCATCCCTCCCACCCGACGAGCACGACGACGACCATCGCGACGGCCACGACGGCGACCACGAGGCTGAGCACCGCCGGGAACCGCGACACCGGCAGGTCCTCGCCCCGGCGCATCGCCCGCTCGCAGCGCACCCAGTGATTGACCGCGCGCAGCGAGCACAGCACGCCGGCCGCGAGCAGCGCGAGCGCCAGGCCGACCCGCCAGCCCCAGCGCAGGTCCGGCAGGAACTGGTCGACCGCGAAGCCGCCGCCGACGAGCGCGAGCGCGGTGCGCAGCCAGGCCAGGAAGGTGCGCTCGTTCGCCAGCGAGAATCGGTAGTCGGGGGTGCCGCCCTCCTGGCGCACCTCCTGCGGCGCGAACCACAGCCGGACGTTTCGCACGAACTCGCTCACATGCCCGACCCTATCGGGGCCCTCCGCCGGGGGCTGCGCCGGATCCGCCTGCCGGGGGTCGGCTCAGCGGGCCGCCCGCAGCGCCTTGAGCCGCTCGTACGCCGCCAGCCCGTCCGGCACCCACGGCCAGTCCGCGAGCCGCCGCTCCACCTCGGCCTCGGGCAGGAAGTCGTACCAGGCGACCTCCTCCGCCTGAGGGTTCACCGGCAGCTCGCAGCGCACCTCGTACACCGCCGACCACCAGGTCTGCCCGGCACCGTCGTCGTACAGGAACTTGAAGAGGAACGTCGGCCGGGGCAGCCCGCTCACCCCGAGCTCCTCCTCGGCCTCGCGCAGGGCGGCCTCGTCGTAGGACTCGCCGGCGCCGACCACCCCGCCCACGAACATGTCGTACCGCGAGGGGAACACCAGCTTGGTGGGGGTGCGGCGGTGCACGAAGAGCCGGCCCTGGTCGTCCCGCGCCTCGACGAAGACGCAGCGGTGGCGCAGCTTCCTGGCGTAGGCCTCGCCGCGCGGGGACCGCCCGATGACCCGGTCCTGTTCGTCGACGATGTCGAGGATCTCGTCAGCAGAGCTCATGGGGCCATCCAAGCAGGGGCGGCCCGGACGCGTTCAGGGCGTCTGAAGAGCCGGCGTGCGCTTCGGCTGGATCACTCCGGAGGGCATCGCCGAGTGCGTGCCGAGCATGATGATGCCGACCACGATCCCGGCGAGTCCGGCCGCCTCCCAGGCCAGCGCGCCCGTGTCGGCGCGCAGCCGGTCGCCGAGGAAGCCGACGCCGCAGAGGATGCCGGCCAGCGGCTGGGCGGCGGTCAGGGCGGGCAGGGACATGCGCAGGGAGGCCGTCTCGAAGGCGCTCTGCACCAGGATCAGCCCGGTCAGACCGAGCGCCACCACGGCGTACGGCTGCCAGCCGGTCAGGACCTCGGCCATGCCGCCCTCGGCGAACCGCTCGCCGGTCACCCGGGTCAGGGCGTCCTGGACGCCGTAGAGGAGACCGGCCGCCGTCGCCAGGAGTGCGGGGCCCGAGCTGAGCCGGGAGCGCTTGGCGTACGCGGTGAGCAGCAGGGCCACGCCGACCATGAGGCCGATGATCAGCCAGTGCCGCATGGGGTCGCTGGTGGCGGTGCCGCCGGTCGGCTGGCCGGCCACGATGAACGCCGTCACACCGCCCGCGAGCAGCGCGAGGCCGGTCCAGCCCTGGCGTCCGAGGGGCTGCTTGGTCTGGCGGCGGGAGAGCATCAGCGCGAACAGCAGGTTCGTCGCGAGCAGGGGTTCCACCAGGGAGATCTCGCCCTGGCCCAGCGCCATCGCGCCCAGGGCCATGCCGACCACCATCAGGCCGATGCCGCCGAGCCAGCGCGGCACCTTCATCAGGTCCAGCAGGATCCGCGGCGAGAGGAAGTCGCTGAGCGGAGCCTTCTGGGCCGCGTTCTGCTGGAGGACGAAACCGAATCCAAGACAGCACGCGGCGGCCACGGCGAGTATCAGGATCTGGAGCGACACGCTGCGTACCTCGAATCCTGCCGGGCTGGGACGGGGTGCGTTGAGGGCCGACTGTAGCGGCCCCTGGCCCGGCGTGCGCGTTTCACCATCGTGCGGTGCCCAAACGGACACCGCCATGACGTACGCCACACAGTACGCATAAATCCGGCATTGTGGACAGGTTGAAAGTCACAACCGCCTCATCAGTAACACCAGTTGACGCGTGTAACGCGTCGACGGCACTTGACGCGCACCCTTGGCGGGGGGTTTGCTGCGAGTGATCGCTCGATGACAGTCCACGATTTGCTCACAACAGGACCCAAGACGGTGTCCCCACCACCCCCTCTGGGCCGCGGCCGAAAGCGCGCTGCCCACGCCTACGACGCGGCCCTCGACGACGCCGAGCTCGCCGCCGCCCGCACCGCCCTCGCCCAGGGCAGGTGGCAGACGGCCCGCTCGCTGCTCGCCCGGACCGGCGACGAGTGGGACCGCAGAGGGCACCGCGTCACCGTCCTCGCCCGGGAGCAGTACTGCGTCCCCTGGACCCGCGACTGGCTGCTCGCCGAGCCCGACTCCGTGGACGCCGCCGTCCTGCTGGCCCTCGCCCAGGTGCAGCGCGCCCTGCGCGGCAAGGAGAAGCCGCCGCGCGCCCGTGAGTCCTGCCATGCCGCCGCCGCGCTCGCCCCCGCCGACCCCACGCCCTGGCTGGGTCTGCTCATGCTGGAGAAGGCTCTGGGCGCCGAGCCGGAGGTGCTGCGCCTCTTCGCCGAGGTCCGCGCCCGGTACGCCGACCACCATCACGCCCACCACCTGGTGATCGCCCGGATCGCCGAGCACCAGTCCGGCACCGGCACCGACCCGCTGCACGAGGTCTACGACTTCGCCAACGCGGCCGCGGAACGGGCGCCCGCCGACTCCCCGCTCGCCGTCCTGCCGGTCATCGCCCATGCCGAGCGCTACCGCGTTCTCGCGGCGGCGGGCCACGAGCCGCGGGACGCGGCCGCCTCCGGGCACTGGACGGGCCGCCGGGCCCGGCAGGTGATGCGCGCCGCCTTCGACTGGTGGCTGGAATGGGAGCAGGAGGGCCACCCGCGCCGGCTGATCGACCTGAACTTCCTCGCCCACGCCAAGGTGTGCGAGGGCCGGGGCGCCGAGGCCGCCGCGCTCTTCCACCGCATCGGCGAACACGCCACCCCGTCGCCGTGGTCCTACCCCGACCGCGATCCGTACTCCGCCTTCCGCAGCGCCCGCGACACCGCGCTCGGCACGGCCTAGGGGCCGGCGGGGGAGAACCGCTCGACATCGCCCGACCAGGACGCACCGCCCCGACGAACACGCACCGACACCGACCGCACACCAGCGCCCCCGACCCGACGAAGGACGGTCATTCGATGACGACGGGCAGTTCCAGCACGAGCAGAGCCACCGCCGACGGCGGCGGCATCAGTACGTTCAAAGGACAGGACCGCGCCCTGCGCGCCGACCGGCTGGGCACGACGGGCCTGCTGCTGTCCGTGCTCGCCGCCACCGCGCCCCTCATGGTCGTCGCGGGTGTCATGCCCACCACCTTCGGGGTGATGGGTGTCCTCGGCCAGCCGCTGCTCTTCGTGATCCTCGGCGTCGTCCTCGCCCTGTTCAGCGTCGGGTACGCCGAGATGAGCCGGCACGTCCACAACGCCGGCGCCTTCTACGCCTACATCTCCCGCGGCCTCGGCGGCACGGCCGGCGCCGGCGCCGCGATGGTCGCGCTCGTCGCCTACAACGCGCTCCAGGTCGGCATCTACGGCATCTTCGGCTTCGAGGTCTCCGGGCTGTTCGCCACCTACCTCGACACCGAGATCGCCTGGTGGATACCGGCGTCGCTGGCGGTGCTCGCCGTCGGCGCGCTCGGCTGGCTGAAGATCGACCTCAACGCGCGCGTGCTCGGCGTGCTGCTGATCATCGAGGTCGTCCTCGTGGTCATCTTCGACGTCGCGGCCATCGCCGACCCGGCGAAGGAGGGCCTGTCCCTGCACGCCTTCAACCCGGACACCCTCAGCGGAGCGGGCATCGGCACCGCCCTGTGCTTCTGCGTCGCCGCCTTCCTCGGCTTCGAGCAGGCCCCCGTCTACGCCGAGGAGACCAGCCGCCCGCACGTCCTCGTGCCCCGCGTGATGTTCCTGGCCATCGGCGGCATCGCGGTCTTCTACACGATCAGCTGCTGGGCGTACACCGTCGCCGCGGGGCCGTCGGCGATCGTCGGCGCCGCGCAGGACCAGAGCGCCGGGCTGCTGTTCTTCCTCACCGAGGACCTGCTCGGCAACACGTTCACCGACGTGCTGCACGTGCTCTTCGTGACCGGCATGTTCGCCGCGATGCTCAGCTTCCACAACGTCGTCGCGCGCTACGCCTTCGCCATGGGCCGCGAGGGCCTGCTGCCCGCCGCGTTCGGCCGCACCAGCGGCGCGAGCGGCGCCCCCGGCACGGGATCGCTGCTCCAGACCGCGATCGCGCTCGTGGTCGTCGCCGTCTTCGCCCTCACCGACGACAAGCCGACCGGCGACCCGACCGCGCCGGTGCTGCACCTGTTCACCTGGATGGGCAACCTCGGCGCACTGGGCGTCGCCGCGCTGATGGCCGCGGCCTCGGTCTCCGTCATCGCCTTCTTCGTGCGCCGCGGGGCCGTCGCCGCCCAGTTCTGGCGCCTTGCCGCCTCCGGGCTCTCGGTCGTCGGGCTGCTGTTCATCGTCGTCTACACCGTCAAGGACTTCGACGTCCTGATCGGCGCGGGCCCCGGCTCCACCCTCAGCTGGGCGCTGCCCGCCGTCATCGTCCTGGCCCTGGCCGCCGGCGTCGCCCAGGGCCTGCTGCTGCGCTCCCGCGCCCCCGAGCGGCACGCCCGCATCGGGCTCGGCAACGAGGCGTTCCAGCTGGACAAGGCGGCGACGGAGACGCCGTAGCGGCGGCCTCGGGACCGCGGCCACGTAAGAACTGATTACGGAACTCTGACGAGCACCCGCGATCCCTGGTCCCGCTGGGGTCGCGGGTGTTCGAATGAGGAGGTGAACCCCGAACAGCCCGCAGCGCGCGACGAGGAACCGGGCGAGGGGAAGGGAAGGCCGATCGGCCGCCGTGTCCTCCTCGGCACCCTCGGTCTGGGCGCCCTCGGCGTCGTCACCGCGCCCACCCTCCAGCGCGGCCTGGAGTCCTTCCTCGCGGGCGCCTCCGACAAGGACCCCACCGGCCTGACGGACCTGCTGCCCAACGGCGGCGGCTTCCGCTACTACTCGGTGACCTCCTCCGTACCCCGCAAGACCGCCACCACCTACCGCCTCACCGTCGACGGCCTCGTCGACCGCCCCGGGTCCTACACCCTCGCCGACCTGCGCGCCCTGCCACAGACCCGGCTGGTGCGCGACGTCCAGTGCGTCACCGGCTGGCGGGTCCCGGGCACGCCCTTCGAAGGAGTGCGCCTGTCCCGGCTGCTGGACGCCGCGGGAGTGCGCGAGGGGGCCGGCGCGGTCCGCTTCACCTGCTTCGACGGCGCCTACAGCGAGAGCCTCACGCTCGACCAGGCCCGCCGCGCGGACGTCCTGGTCGCCCTGCGCATGCAGGACAAGGACCTCGGCCACGCCCACGGCGGCCCCGCCCGCCTCTACGTCGCCCCCATGTACTTCTACAAGTCCGCCAAGTGGCTCTCCGGCATCACCGTCACCAAGGACGTGAAGCCGGGCTACTGGGAGGAACGGGGCTACGACGTCGACGCCTGGGTCGGCCGCTCGAACGGACGCGACGATGAGCCTACGACTTGACGCCCCCGGCGCGGCCACCGGCGTCCGGCGCTTCGGCCGGGCCACGCGCTGGGTGCACCGCACGACGGCCGTGCTGATGGGCGTGTGCGTGGTGACGGCGGCCTGCCTGTACATCCCGCAGTTGGCCGAACTCGTCGGCCGCCGCGAGCTGGTGGTCCGCATCCACGAGTGGGCCGGCCTCGCCCTGCCGGTGCCCGTCCTGGCCGGCCTCGCCTCCCGGCTGTTCCGCGCCGACCTGGGCTTCCTCAACCGCTTCGGCCCGCACGACCGTGTCTGGCTGCGGGCTGCCGTGCGGCGCGACAAGCGGCGGTCCTCGCGTCCGGCGGGGAAGTTCAACGCCGGGCAGAAGATCTACGCGGCCTGGATAGCGGGCGCGACGCTGGTGATGCTCGGCACCGGCCTGATCATGTGGTTCACGCATCTCACGCCCCTTCAGTGGCGCACCAGCGCGACGTTCGTCCATGACTGGCTGGCTCTCACGATCGGGATCGTTCTCGCCGGTCACATCGGGATGGCGCTGGGGGATCCGGAGGCCCGCCGCGGCATGCGCACCGGCTCGGTCAGCCGGGAATGGGCCGAGCGGGAGCACCGGCTGTGGCGACCGTGACGGGCGCTTCGCTGTGAGGGCCGTGCCGGGTCGTGGTCCGGGTGCGGGCCGGTGGGGGCTTGTTGCGCAGTTCCCCGCGCCCCTCAGGGAGTGGCCGGACCGTCAGTTGCTTCGTCCGGGGCGTTCGGTTCGGGCAGGGCAACCGTGAATGCCGTCGGCAGCCGGACCTCCGTACCGCCGTACCGTACGGCCACGTCCGTCAGGCCCGGCGCCGGCAGCGGTACGACCACCGACAGCACCGCCCGGTCACTCGGCACCGGCACCTCCTGACCTCCGATGCTCACGCCCCCGCCGCTCGGCAGTTCCGCCGGGTCGAAGTACATGTCCGCCGGCTCGATGCCGATCGTCTCGCCCGGAATCGCCGTTCCGTCACCTCCCGTGTCGCCGCCACCGCCTCCGGGAGTCTCCTCGGTACCGGGCTCGCGGCGCTTCCGGGGAAGGCGCTTCAGCTGATCGCCGGGGCGAGTCCAAGCCCGCCCGAGTCAGCCCTCGAAGTCCAGCAGCACCTTGCACGACCGGCTCCGGTCGGCCGCCAGCGCGAACGCCGCCTCGGCCTGCCGCACCGGCACCACCGCAGTGACCAGCCCGTCGAACGAGCCCTCGACGGCGAGCAGTTCCAGCGCCGCGTCGAACTCCGTGTCGAAGCGGAACGCCCCGCGCAGCTCGATCTCCCGGCTCACCACGAGGTTGCCCGCAAACGGACTGTGCCCCGGCGGCAGCATCCCCAGCTGCACCACGACACCGCCCCGCCGCACCAGCCGCAGACAGGTGTCCAGTCCGCCGGCCACCCCGGACGCCTCGATCGCCACGTCCACCTCGGCGGGCCACCCGGCACCGCCGGGATCGTCGGCCCGGACGGCGGTGTCGGCCCCGGCGGCGCGGGCGTACTCCAGCGCCGCCGGCAGCAGGTCCGTCACCGTCACGCCCGCCGCGCCGGCCGCCCTCGCCGCCGCGACCACCAGACACCCGATGGGCCCGGCGCCGGTGACCAGGACATGCCTGCCGGCCACGTCCCCGGCCCGCCGCACGGCGTGCAGCGCGACGGACAGCGGCTCGGCGAGCGCCGCCCGGCGCGGGTCGAGTCCGGCCGGGAGCGGCCGCAACTGGTCGGCGGGGACGACGACTCGGGCCGCGAATCCACCCTGTACGTGCGGGAAGCGTGCCGCGCTGCCGAGATAGCGGGTGTCACGGCAGACGTTGCGCCGCCCGTCCGCGCACTCGGGGCAGTGGCCGCAGGGCGTGGCGGGGTGGACCGCGACGGCCGTACCGGCGAGGGGGCCCGACGCCCCGTCGCCGTACGCGACGACCGTCCCGACCACCTCGTGCCCGAGCAGCATCGGCTCCCGCAGCCGGAAGTCGCCGACCCCGCCGTGCCGCCAGTAGTGCAGGTCGGAGCCGCAGACCCCGCCGTACCGGACGGCCACCAGCGCCTGTCCGGGGCCCGGCAGCGGGGCCGGGAGTTCCTCCACCCGCAGGTCGCCCCGACCGTGGATCACACAACCGAGCATCCCTCGGGCCTCCTTCACAGCACGCTGGTCATGCCGCCGTCGACGTACAGCACCTGCCCGCCCACGAAGTCCGCGGCCGGGGAGGCGAGGAAGAGCAGCCCGCCCACCAGGTCCTCGGTGCGTCCCCAGCGTCCGGCCGGGGTGCGGCGGCGCACCCAGGCGCTGAACTCCTCGTCCTCGACGAGGGGCCGGGTCAGCTCGGTCTCGATGTAGCCGGGGCCCAGGGCGTTGACCTGGACGCCGCAGGGACCCCAGTCGGCGCACATGCCCTTGGTGAGCATCTTCAGGGCGCCCTTGGTGGCCGCGTACGGCGCGATGCCGGGGCGGACCACCTCGCTCTGGAGGGAGCAGATGTTCACGATCTTTCCGTGACCGCGTTCCGTCATCCGGCGGGCCGCCTCCCGGCCCACCAGGAACGCGCTGGTGAGATTGGTGTCCAGGATGCGGTGCCAGTCCGCGTCCCCGAACTCCAGCAGGGGCGCGCGCAGTTGCATCCCCGCGTTGTTGACCAGGATGTCGAGCGGGCCCACCCGCTCCTCGACGTCCGCGATCCCGGCGGCCACCGACGGGCCGTCGGTCACGTCGAACGCGGCCGTGCGGACGTCGCCGGGGAGTTCCCCGGCGGCCTCGGCGAGACGTTCCGCGTCGCGTCCGTTGAGGACGACCGTGCAGCCGGCCTCGGCCAGACCGCGGGCGAGCGCGAGGCCGATGCCCCGGCTGGAGCCGGTGACCAGGGCCGTGCGGCCGCTGATGTCGAAGAGCGGGTGGCTCACGGACGTACCCCTAGATCACGAGCGAGAGCAGCAGGACCAGACCGCCGGCGACCACCGAGATGATCGTCTCCATGACGGACCAGGTCTTGACGGTCTGTCCGACGTTCAGGCCGAAGTACTCCTTCACCAGCCAGAAGCCGGCGTCGTTGACATGGCTGAAGAACAGCGAGCCGGCGCCGATGGCGAGGACCAGCAGGGCCGCGTGGGTCGTCGACATGTCGGCCGCGAGCGGGGCGACCAGACCGGCCGCGGAGACCGTGGCGACCGTCGCCGAGCCCGTCGCCAGCCGGATCGCCACCGCGATCAGCCAGGCCAGCAGCAGCGCCGGGATCGACCAGTCCTTGGAGATGTCCAGGACCATCTGGCCGACGCCGGTGTCGATCAGCGTCTGCTTGAAGCCGCCGCCGGCGCCCACGATGAGCAGGATGCCCGCGATGGGGGCGAGGCTCTTCTCGACCAGCGGCGAGATCCGCTCCTTGCTGAAGCCCGCGGGCCCGAGCAGGGTGAAGATGCCGACGAGCACGGAGGCCAGCAGCGCGATCAGCGGCGAGCCGATGACGTCGAAGACCCGCTGCACGGTGTTCTCCGGGTCGTCGACGACTATGTCGACCAGGGCCTTGGAGAGCATCAGGACGACGGGCAGCAGGATGGTCGTGAGCGTGGCGCCGAAGCCGGGCCGCTTCTCCAGGTCCTCCGAGACACGCTGCGGAATCATCCGGTCCGGAGCCGGGACGTCCACCCAACGGGCCGCGTACCGCGAGAACAGCGGCCCCGCGATGATCACCGTCGGAATGGCGACGAGGACGCCGAGCGCCAGCGTCACACCCAGGTTGGCGCCGATCGCGTCGATGGCGACCAGCGGGCCCGGGTGCGGCGGGACCAGACCGTGCATCACGGACAGCCCGGCGAGGGCGGGGATGCCGATGCGCATCAGGGAGTAGTTGCCGCGCCTGGCGACCATCAGCGCGACCGGGATCAGCAGTACGACGCCGACCTCGAAGAACAGCGGCAGACCGATCACCGAGGCGATCAGCACCATCGCCCAGGGCATGGAACGGCCGCTCGCCCTGGCGAGGATGGTGTCGACGATCTGATCGGCGCCGCCGGAGTCGGCGAGCATCTTGCCGAGGATCGCGCCGAGCGCGATCAGCACACCCACGCCGGCCACGGTGGTGCCGAGCCCGGTGGTGAAGCTGACGATGACCTTGTCGAGCGGAGCCCCGGCGAGCGCGCCGAGCACCAGCGAGCCGAGGGTCAGCGACAGGAAGGCGTGGAGCTTGAACTTGGTGATGAGCAGGACGATGACGGCGATGCCCACCAGGACGGCGACACCGAGCTGAGCGTGGCCGGCCGAGGTGATGGGCTCGACGGTGTCCGCTGCCAGCATCTCGACGCTGAGTCTGGTCACGGGGGTTCCCTTGCAGATACGGGGGTCGGGGGAGGGGGTACTGCCGTGGGGGGTGTCCGGCGGCTGCCGGGGGTGGAGCGGGGGTGGTGCGGAAGGTGCGGGTTACGCGGCCGACTCGGGAATCCCGCTCAGCGCTTCGACGGCCCGTTCGGTGATCTCCTCGGGGCTGCCCGCGACATCCACCGCGACCCCGGCCTCGTCGGCCCGGAGCGGCTGCAGCGTGGCGAACTGCGAGTCCAGCAGCGCGGTCGGCATGAAGTGCCCCTGCCGGTGCGCCATCCGGTCCTCGATGAGGGCCCGGTCGCCGCTGAGGTGCACGAACACGACTCCGGGCGCCTCGGCCCGCAGCCGGTCACGGTACGACCGCTTCAGTGCCGAGCAGCTGACGACCCCGCCGAGCCCGGCCCGTCCGTGCGCCCAGGTGCCGATGGCGTCGAGCCAGGGCCACCTGTCGTCGTCTTCGAGCGGGACGCCGGCCGACATCTTGGCGATGTTGGCCGGCGGGTGGAAGTCGTCGCCCTCGGCGTAGGGGACGCCGAGCCGGGCGGCGAGCAGGGGACCGATGGTGGTCTTCCCGGTGCCCGCGACGCCCATGACCACGACGACATGGGGGGTACTCATCGCTGCCTCACTGTCTGCTGTCCTCGTCGACACGTGATGTCGACGCCCATGAAACGCATTAGGTACGACGAATTCAAGAGTGTGTGATGTATAAGTCTGACTTTTTAAGATCGTGATCCACCGCGTACGCTGAGTGCATGACCACTCCGGGCCGGGGTCTGCACGGCCATGTACTGGAAACACTCGGCCCCGCGATCACCGCCGGCGAGTACCCGCCGGGCAGTGTCCTGCGCACCGACGAACTGGCGCAGCGCTTCGATGTGTCCCGCTCGGTGATGCGCGAGGCGGTCCGCGTCCTGGAGTCCATGCACCTGGTGGAGTCCCGCCGTCGCGTCGGTGTGACGGTCCGCCGGAAGTCCGAGTGGAACGTCTACGACCCCCAGGTCATCCGCTGGCGGCTGGCCGGCGCCGACCGCGCCCGGCAGCTGCGCTCACTCACCGTCCTGCGCTCGGCGATCGAACCGGCCGCCGCCGGCCTCGCCGCGAAGCACGCCACCGCCGAGCAGTGCGCCGAACTCACCGAGTGCGCCCTCGGTATGGTCGCCCACTCCCGCGGCCACCAGCTGGAGGGCTACCTGATCCACGACGTCGCCTTCCACCGCGTCGTCCTCAACGCCTCCGGCAACGAGATGTTCGCGCGCCTCGGCGACGTCGTGGCCGAGGTCCTCACGGGCCGCACCCACCACGAGATCATGTTCGAGGACCCCGACCCCGCCGCCGTCACCCTCCACGTCCAGGTCGCCGAGGCGATCCGCGCCGGCGACGCCGCCCGCGCGGAACACCTGACCCGCGAGATCACGGTCGGGGCACTTCAGGAGCTGGACATCCTGGCGCCGTGATCCGCGGAGGTCAGTCCAGGAACTCCCCGTCCACGTACACCCAGGCCCCGTCCACCCGCTCGAACCGGCTGCGCTCGTGCAGCGAGCCGCCCCGGTAGGAGGCACGGAAGGTCACCGTGCCCGCGGTGTGGAACGCCGAACCGTGCGTCGTGGCCAGGATCTCAAGGCCGGTCCACCGCATCCCCGGATCGAGGTCCAGCCGGGCGGGCCGCGTCCGTGGATGCCAGGTGCGCAGCAGGTACGCCGTATCGCCCTTGACGAACGCGCTGTAGCGCGAGCGCATCAGAGCCTCGGCGGTCGGCGCGGCGGCGGAGGCCGAGTGGAAGCGGCCGCAGCACTCGTCGTACGGCTCGGACCGCCCGCACGGGCAGGAACGCATGGTCATGGCCCTAGCCCGCCGCCCGTGTCTCGGCCCCCGGCAGCGGCGGCAGCGCCGCCCCGTGCAACCACGCCTGCAACAGCTCGTCCACCGGCTCGCTCGCGAAGCGGGCCACATGGGAGGTGAACGCCGCCGTCGTCACCGTGCCGCCCCGGTGCAGCTGACCCCAGCTGCGCAGCATGCGGAAGAAGGCGATGTCGCCCAGCGCGCAGCGCACCGCGTGCAGGGTCAGCCCCCCGCGCTCGTAGAGCCGGTCGTCGAACATCGCCTTGCGGCCCGGGTCGGCCAGCCGCAGGTCCTGCGGCATCGACGCCAGCAACCGGTGCGCCGCGGAGGCGAGTTGCTGCGCGGTCCGCCCGCCCGAGCGCTCCGACCACAGCCACTCCGCGTACTTCGCGAGCCCCTCGTTCAGCCAGATGTGCCGCCAGTCCGCGATGGACACGCTGTTGCCGAACCACTGGTGCGCCAGCTCGTGCGCCACCAGCCGCTCCGAACCCCGCGCCCCGTCCACGTGGTTGGCGCCGAACAGCGACAACCCCTGTGCCTCGACGGGCACATCGAGTTCCTCCTCGGTCACCACGACCGCGTACTCGTCGAACGGGTACGGCCCGAACAGCTCCTGGAAGACGTCCATCATCTGCGGCTGACGCGCGAAGTCCCGCGAGAAGTCCGCCAGCAGATGCGCCGGGATGTGCCCGTGCTGCGGCACCCCGCCGAGGCCCGGGTCGCCCAGCAGCACCGTCTGGTACTTCCCGATCGACAGCCCGACGAGATAGCTGGACGTCGGCGCGGCCTGCTCGTAGACCCAGGTGGTCGTGCTCGCCTTCGTCGTCCGGGTCAGCAGCCGCCCGCCCGCGACCACCGCGTACGCCGACGGCGTGGTGATCGAGATCTGGTACGACGCCTTGTCGGCCGGCCGGTCGTTGCACGGATACCACGACGGCGCCCCGATCGGCTGGCTCGCCACCAGCGCCCCGTCCTCCAGCTCCTCCCAACCGACACCGCCCCACGGGCTGTTCACCGGCTTGGGATTGCCCGACCAGTGCACCTCGACCGTGAAGGCCGCCCCGGCCCGGACCGGCTTCGCCGGGCGCACCCGCAGTCTGCCGCCGCGGTGCGTGTAGTGCGGCTGGCGCCCGTCCACCCGGACCCGCCCGATCTTGAAGTCCGCGAGGTTCAGCACGAACTCGGCCAGTGGGGAGCGCCCCGCGATCGCGTTGATCCGGGCCGTCCCCGACAGCCGGTTCGGGCCCGGGCGGTAGTCCAGCGCCAGCTCGTACCGGTGCACCCGGTAGCGGGGATCGCCGTGCTCCGGGAAGTACGGGTCCGCGCCCGCCGCCTGCTGAACTGCCACTGCTGTCTGTGCTCCCTGCGCCGTACTGCTGCCACTGCGTGCCGGCCCACCGCTCTCCGGCCCGGGGCGGGCCGTGCTCAGGGACGCCATGCCTCGATCGGGTTGCCGAGCCAACGGGTGTCGTCGGGCACCGACTCCGCCGCCATGACCAGCGAGGCGGGACCCAGAGTCGTGCGGGCCCCGATCGCGCTGCCGGGCAGGACGATCCCGCCAGGACCCAGCGTCGCGCCCTCACGGAGGACCACAGTATCCGTCCGCAAGATCCGGTCGTGGAAGAGGTGTGTCTGCAGCACACAGCCCCGGTTCACGGTCGCGGCGTCCTCCAAGGTCACCAGGTCCGTCTCCGGCAGCCAGTAGCTGTCCACCCACACGCCCCTGCCGATCCGCGCGCCGAGCCCCCGCAGCCACGCCGTCATCACCGGCGTACCCGGTACCGAGCCCGCCAACCACGGCACGGCGAGCACCTCGACGAAGGTGTCGGCCAGCTCGTTGCGCCACACGAAGGACGACCACAGCGGATGCTCCCCGCTGCGGTGCCGCCCCACGAGCAGCCACTTCGCGACGATCGACACCAGCCCGGCGGCGGCGCCCGCCGCGAGCAGCACCAGCCCGGACAGCAGCGGCGCCCGGACGCCCAGCACACACAGCGCGGCGACCGTCAGCACCGCGATGCCCGCCGAGCAGAACACCGGCACGATCCGGCACAGCTCCACCAGGCCGCGCGCCCACAGCAGCCGGGCCGGCGGGTCGTACGTCCGGCTCCGGTCGCCGTCGGACGCGGCACGCGGCAGCTTGACCGGCGGCAGCCCCAGGTACGAGGTGCCCTTCTTCGCCTTCTTCGGCGTCGCCGACAGCACCCCGACAAGCCCGCCGTCGGGCACGGTCCGCCCGGGCCCGGTCATCCCCGAGTTCCCGAGGAACGCCCGTCGCCCGATCTCCGCGCGCCCGATCCGCATCCAGCCGCCACCGAGTTCGTACGGCGCGGTCAGCGTGTCGTCGGCCAGGAACGCGCCCTCGCCGACCGTCGTCAGACTCGGCAGCGCGAGCACCGTGGACACCTCGGCGCCCCGCCCGATCCGCATCCCGAGCAGCCGCAGCCACACCGGCGTGGCCAGCCCGGCGTACAGCGGGAACAGCGTGTCGCGGGCCCGGTCCATGAGCTGCGTGACGGTCCAGGCCTGCCAGCCGACCCTGCTGTGCGTGGGATGCGTGCCCTCGCGCAGCCCGAGGCTCAGCAGCCGTACGGAGATCAGGATCAGCAGCGCGTACGCCGCCCCGAAGGCCAGCGTCGCCGGTACGAGGGCCAGCGCGGCGCCCGCCAGGGGCGACTCCGGCGTGAAGAACACCCGGCCCACGAGGAACGCGGCCGCACCGGCCAGCACGGGCAGCGCGCTCAGCGCGAAGCCGGTCAGGCCGTACATCACCCGCCAGTACGTGCCGCGCCGCGGCCGCTCCCCCGGCCAGTTGCGCTTGGCCTTGCCGAGCTTGACCGCGGGCGCGCCCGCCCAGCGCTGCCCGGTCGGGACCTGCCCGGTCACCGCCGAACCGGGCGCCACCTCGGCCCGCTTGCCGACCCGGGCACCCGGGAAGAGCATGCTGCGGGTGCCGACGACGGCATGCGCGCCGACCTTGACCGAGCCGATCTCCAGCCGGTCCCCGTCCAGCCAGTACCCGGACAGATCCACCTCGGACTCGACCGCCGCGCCACGCCCCAGCTTCAGCAGCCCGGTGACCGGCGGCAGCGAGTGCAGGTCCACCTCGGGCCCGACCTTGGCGCCCAGCGCCCGCGCGTACCGCTCCAGCCAGGCCCCGGTCAGCGAGGTCGCCCCGCTGAACTCGGCCAGCCGCTCGGCCGTCCACAGCCGCAGATGCACACGGCCACCGCGCGGGTACCGGCCCGGCTTCACGCCCCTGAGCAGCAGCCGCGCCCCGCCGGCGGCCAGCGCGAGCCGCCCCGGCGGGCTGAACAGTGCCACCGCCCCGGCCGTGAGCAGCCACCAGGGCGCCGTCGGCAGCCACCCGTAGGCGGGCAGCAGGTTCCCGAGCGCGGCCAGCACGACCGTCCAGCGCAGGCCCAGCAGCGTGAACAGCGGCACGAGCAGCAGAAGCTGGATCAGCTGCGCACGCCGGGGGACCGGCGCGACGATCCGCTCCGCCCCGTCGTCGTGCGCGGACTCCTCAAGACGCCGCGCCAGCTTGCGCAGCACCGGCTGCTGGTAGATGTCCAGGACGGCCGAGCTCGGATAGCGCGTCCGCAGCCGCGTGGTCAGCCGCGCGGCGGCCAGACTGCCGCCGCCGATCGCGAAGAAGTCGTCGGAGGCGCTGGTGACGGGGATGCCGAGGACCTCGGTCCACTGCTCCGCCAGCCACGCCTCGGTGCCGTACAGATGCTCCGCAGGACCGCCCGTCTCCAGACCCTCCAGCGGCCAGGGCAGCGCGTTGCGGTCGACCTTGCCCGAGGTACGGGTCGGCAGGTCGTCGACCGGCGTGAGCAGCGGCACGAGCGCGGCGGGCAGCTCCGCCCGCAGCTTCTGCACGGCCACTGCCTGGTCCCAGCCGTCCTGCGTGACGACGTACCCGACGAGGAGCTGATTGCCGCTGCGGGCGGTCCGTACGGCGGCGGCCGCACCGGCGACACCGGGCAGCGCCTGGAGCGCGGCATCCACCTCGCCGAGCTCGATCCGCCGCCCGCCGAGCTTGATCTGCTCGTCGGCCCGGCCGAGGAAGACCAGCCCCTCCGGCTCCGCCTTGACGAGGTCACCGCTGCGGTACGCCCGCTCCCAGCCCAGCGACCGAAGCGGGGCGTACTTCTCCGCGTCCTTCTCGGCGTCGAGATACCGCGCGAGACCGACCCCGCCGATCACCAGCTGCCCGCTCGCGCCCATCGGCACGGGCTCCCCGGCCTCGTCCACGACGGCCAGCTCCCAGCCGTTCAGCGGCAGCCCGATCCGGATCGGCTCCTCGCCGCTCATCAGCGCCGCACAGGCCACCACGGTCGCCTCGGTGGGCCCGTAGGTGTTCCAGACCTCGCGGCCCTCGGTCACCAGCCGCTGCGTCAGCTCCGGCGGGCAGGCCTCACCGCCGAAGATCAGCAGCCGTACGTCGTTGAGGGTCTCCGGCTCCCAGAGCGCGGCGAGCGTGGGCACGGTCGACACGACCGTGATCTCCTGCTCCACCAGCCACGGCCCGAGATCCGCACCGCTCCTGACCTGCGCACGCGGCACCGGCACCAGACAGGCGCCGTACCGCCAGGCCAGCCACATCTCCTCGCAGGACGCGTCGAAGGCGACCGAGAGGCCCGCCATGACCCGGTCGCCGGGCCCGATCGGCTCCTCGGTGAGGAACAGCGCGGCCTCGGCGTCCACGAACGCGGCGGCACTTCGGTGCGAGACGGCGACGCCCTTCGGCTTCCCGGTCGAGCCGGACGTGAAGATGATCCAGGCGTCGTGCCCGACCCCGGGGCGCGCGGCGGGAACGTCACTGCGGGAGTGCACGGTCAGTTCGTGCCCGGCGCCCACGACGGCCCGTACGTCCGCCTCGCCGAACACCAGCTCGGCCCGCTCGTCCGGGTCCTCGGCGTCCACCGGGACATAGGCGGCGCCGGCCGCGAGCACGGCGAGGATCGCGACGTACAGGTCGTTGGTGCCGGACGGCACCCGCACGCCCACGCGGTCCCCGAGCCCGACCCCGGCCGCGCCGAGCGCGCGCCGCAGCCGCTCCACCTCGATCGCCAGCGCCCGGTAGGTCAGGCTGGTCGTGCCGTCGTCCAGCGCCGGCTCGTCCGGGAAGGACCGCACCGACGCGTCGAAGACGTCGACGAGCGTGCGTGGGGAGGCCGCGAGGCCTCCGGAGAAACGGGCCGTGTCGCCGAACTTCTCGCGGAGTTCTTCGTCGAGCAGGCCGAGAGCATCGCTCTCGTGTATCGCTGCCATCCGGTCCTCGCGTCTCGATCCCGGATGCCTCCGGGGCGCTGGCGGGCCCGCAGGTTTGCCTGGGGTTGTCCGGCTCCAGCTCCGTAACAAGCCGGAAATTTTAGTACGACGCTAGGTTCGGGGTCGGGGAACGGCCACTCGGAGCACCCGTTCGAGGCTGCTCCGGGTACCGGTGCACCCACGCTGACCTGGCGATCTTCGACCGAACGAGACATCGCCCACACAGTGCGTGACAACGCGGTCGACGCAGCGTCCGGATGGCCCACTCCGGGATGCCGGGATCCCCGCGTTCGGCGGGAATGGACTTGAGCCGCGGCGGGTCGCGGCCGGTGTCCCGATGCCGGAGGGCGGATGTCGAACCCACCACAGGGAAGTCGTGCGACCAAGATCCTCAGAAGCACGGCCTCGGCGGTACTGATCGTCCTCGCGTGCATCCTGGTCCCCGTCACCGTGATCACGGTATGGGTGCACGACTTCGCCCTCGACACGGACCGCTACGTCAAGACGATGAAGCCGCTCGCCACCGACCGCGACATCGAGGACGCCGTCCGCCACCGGCTCGTCGACGCGGTCGACGTCCGAGTCAACGGCAAGCAGGTCACCTCCGACATCTCCGACTGGCTGAAGTCGCAGGGCCTGCCGCCCCGCGCGGCCGACGCCGTCAAGGCACTGGCCCCGCAGGTGGACGAGGCGGTCAACGCCGCCGCGGACCGGGTGGCGAAGCGCTTCGTGGAGAGCGACCGGTTCGAGAAACTGTGGGTCACGGCGAACCGGACGGCCCACTCGGCCGTGGTGCACGCCCTCACGGGCGAGGGGCGCGGGGCCATCGGCGTCGAGGAGGGCACCGTCACCCTCGACGTCGGCACCGCAGTGGAGCAGGTCAAGAAGGAACTGGTGAACGCCGGTATCCAGCCCGCTTCCAAGATCCCGGCCGTCGAGAAACAGGTGGTCCTGTTCAAGTCCGACGAACTCGACCAGTTCCAGGACGCCGCGCACGCGCTGGACCTGGCCGGCTACTGGATGCCGGTGATCACCGTGCTGCTCGGGGCGGTGGGCGTCCTGCTGGCCCGCCGGCGCCGCCGCGCCCTGGCGAAGGCGGCCCTGGGAGCGGCCTTCGGCTGTCTCGTCGTGGCCATCGCCCTCGTCATCGCCCGCCGCTACTACCTGGACCACCTGCCGCCGACCGTCCTGTCCGAGCCGGCCGCCGCCTCCGTCTTCGACACCCTTCTGCGCTTCCTGAAGGTCACCCTGCGGACCGTGATCGTGCTCGGTGTGGTCGTCGCCCTCGGCGCCTACTTCGTCGGCCCCGGGCGGCTGCCGCGCGCGGTGCGCGGCTGGGCCGAGCAGGGCGCGGACACCACGGCCGGGTGGGCGGGCTCGCACGGCGTCACCACGGGCCGGGTCGGCACCTGGACCGAGGCCAACCGCAAGTGGCTCACCGGCGGCGTCCTGCTGGTGATCACGCTGGTGTTCGCGCTGTGGAACAACCCCACGGTCGTCACGGTCGTGGTCCTGGTGATCATCCTGCTCGCGGCGCTCGCGGTGATCGCCCTGCTCGCGGCCGACGGCCGCGGAAACGCCCGGGGAACCCCGGAAAAGCAAGAAACCCCTGGTTGACAGGGGTTTCAGCCGGTGTCCGAGGGGGGACTTGAACCCCCACGCCCGATAAAGGGCACTAGCACCTCAAGCTAGCGCGTCTGCCATTCCGCCACCCGGACAAGGTGTCTGTCGTGCGGGGTCTCCCCCGCGGCGACACAGGAAACATTACCAGGCTTTCGAGGGGTGCCCGATCACCCCCCGTCGCGACGTGAACGGCGTGTGACGGGTCGCGGCCGGTCTTGGGCAGGGCCGTGGTCGGGGGGAGGATGAGGGGACCACCAGCAGCGACCGCGCGGAAGGAAGCAGCGTGAGCGACACGGACACGGCCAGGGGCGTCGCCGGCGAGGACGAGGTCGTGGACCTCTGCCGCGAGCTGATCCAGATCGACACCAGCAACTACGGCGACCACTCGGGACCCGGCGAGCGCAAGGCGGCCGAGTACGTCGCCGAGAAGCTCGCGGAGGTGGGCCTCGAACCGCAGATCTTCGAGTCGCACCCGGGGCGCGCCTCCACGGTGGCCCGCATCCAGGGCGAGGACCCCTCCAGGCCCGCGCTGCTGATCCACGGCCACACCGACGTCGTACCGGCCAACGCCGACGACTGGACCCACCACCCCTTCTCGGGCGAGGTCACCGACGGATGCGTGTGGGGGCGTGGTGCCGTCGACATGAAGGACATGGACGCGATGACCCTGGCGGTCGTCCGTGACCGGCTGCGCAGCGGTCGCAGGCCGCCGCGGGACATCGTCCTCGCGTTCCTCGCCGACGAGGAGGCCGGCGGCAAGTTCGGCGCCCGCTTCCTGGTCGACAAGCACCCGGACCTCTTCGAGGGCGTCACCGAGGCGATCAGCGAGGTGGGCGGCTTCTCCTTCACGGTGAGCGAGCAGCGGCGCCTCTATCTGATCCAGACCGCAGAGAAGGGCATGCACTGGATGAAGCTGACCGTGGCCGGCACCGCCGGGCACGGTTCGATGATCCACCGGGACAACGCGATCACCGAGCTGTCGGAGGCGGTCGCGCGGCTGGGCCGGCACAAGTTCCCGGTGCGGGTCACCAAGACCACCCGGGCCTTCCTCGACGAGCTCGGCGACGCCCTCGGCACCGATCTGGACCCGGAGAACATGGAGGGCACCCTCGCCAGGCTCGGCGGCATCGCCAAGCTCATCGGCGCGACCCTCAGCAACACGGCCAACCCCACCCAGCTCGGCGCCGGCTACAAGGTCAACGTCATCCCCGGCGAGGCCACCGCCCATGTCGACGGCCGCTTCCTGCCCGGCTTCGAGGAGGAGTTCCTCGCCGACCTCGACAAGATCCTCGGCCCCGGGGTCAGGCGCGAGGACGTGCACTCCGACAAGGCCGTCGAGACGAGCTTCGACGGGGCTCTCGTGGACGCCATGCAGTCCGCGCTGGTCGCCGAGGACCCGGCCGCGAAGGCGATCCCGTACATGCTCTCCGGCGGCACGGACGCCAAGTCGTTCGACGACCTCGGAATCCGGGGCTTCGGCTTCGCCCCGCTGAAGCTGCCGCCGGAGCTGGACTTCGCCGGCATGTTCCACGGCGTCGACGAGCGGGTGCCCGTGGACGGGCTGAAATTCGGGGTCCGTGTACTCGACAGGTTCATCGACGCGTCCTGAAAGGGCCCGCCGTCACAGCCATTCGGTAATCGTCCAGACGTACTGGCCGTGACTGGCGAGAGTGAACGCGCTCATAGGGTCGTAGCCCTATTAGTTCCTCCTCGTTACAGGTGATGCGATCAGCTACTTGTGATCGCATTGCCAACAAGGAGGAATAATGATCAAGAAGGTCGTCGCCGCTGCGGCTGCCACCGGTGGGCTGGTTCTCGCGGGCGCGGGCCTGGCCGTCGCCGACTCGGGTGCCCAGGGTGCCGCGGTGCACTCCCCGGGTGTCCTGTCCGGCAACGTGGTCCAGGTTCCGGTTCACGTCCCCGTGAACGTCTGCGGCAACACGATCTCGGTGATCGGGCTGCTGAACCCCGCCTTCGGCAACACCTGCATCAACAAGTGACGTTGTGCCTCGCCCCGTGATGCGGGGCTGAGCCCGTCGGCCCCGGAGCGCGCGCCATGCGCTCCGGGGCCGACCGGCCTTTCGGACGTCGGTCGAATTCCGACGTCGTCGTTTCGAAACAGCGTCGAAGGCAGGTAATCAGCAAATGCGACAGGTCACCCGCAAGGGCCTGATGACCGTGGCGGCCGCGACCGGCGTCATCGCCGCGGCGGGCGGCACGGCCCATGCGACCGGTGCGGGAGCGCACGGCTCCAGCGTGAACTCGCCCGGCGTGCTGTCGGGCAACACGGTGCAGGTACCGGTGCACGTGCCGGTCAACGTCTGCGGCAACACCGTGAACGTCGTCGGGGTGCTCAACCCGGCAACCGGCAACAGCTGCACCAACGGGGGCGGTCACGGTGGCTCCAACGGCGGCGGGGGCTCGTCCTCCGACGGCCACGCCAGTGACTCGCCCGGCGTCGGCTCCGGCAACCACGTCGAGGTGCCGGTCCATGTGCCGGTGAACGTGTGCGGCAACAGCGTGGACGTCATCGGCATCGGCAACCCCAGCGCGGACAACGACTGCGGCAACGGCGGCGGTCACAACTCGCCGGGCAACCCCGGCAACCCCGGCAATCCGGGGAACCCCGGTAACCCGGGAGAGCCCGGGAATCCGGGGGAGCCCGGGAATCCGGGGGAGCCCGGTAACCCCGGTAACCCGGGAAACCCGGGCAATCCTGGTGAGCCCGGCAACCCTGGTAACCCGGGCAATCCGGGGAACCCCGGTAACCCCGGGGAGCCGAACCAGCCCGGTACCCCGAGCACGCCGCCCGGTTCCGGCGGCGAGACTCCGGGCGGTGGCTCCTCGCACCCGAACCAGCCGGGCGCGCACTTCGTCACCCAGCCCCGGGGCGAGGCGGAACTCGCCCGGACCGGCAGCGACCTGCCGCTGGGCCTCGTCCTCCCGGTGGGTGCGGGCGCGCTGCTGGCGGGAGCGGTGCTGTACCGCAAGGCACGGCCGTCGCAGTAGAGCGGCCCGCCAGGAGGCTGTGACCTCCGGTACGAACGGAGCGGGCCCCGCACCGGCGGGGCCCGCTCCGTATGTTTCCTGTCCGGCGCCCTTGCTCACCACGTGGCCCGCACCTGCCGGATGATCCGGCGGCGCAACCGCACCCTGCGGCTTCCGTCCCGCAGCAGGCTCAGGCGGTCCAACTCCCAGTGTCCGTACTCGGCATGGTCCGTCAACAGGCGTGTGGCGTCCTTGCGGGAGACCCCGCGAGGTACGTACACGTCGACAAATTCGTATTCCGGCATCGCATCTATTGTGCGGGCTGGGGCCCGGTACGGATAGCGTCTGCACTATGTCTGATGCTGTGCAGCCCACCGCTGCCGAGGTACGCGCCGCCGCCGAGGCGGTCAAGACCGCGCTCGACCGCCATCTGGCCGCGGTCGAACGCCGGTCGGGGGAGGACGACCCGGCCGTCTACGAGGCGTTCAACCAGCTGGCCGCGGCCGCCGAGGCCTACGACGAGCTGCTCTACGACCGCTACGACGAGGTCACACCCTTCGAGATCCCCGGTACGGAGGACGCGCTGCCGCCGTACACGGGCCCCGAGGAACCGAACGCGCTGAGCGTGCTGATCCGCCGCGACTACGCGGTGGCGGAGCCGCAGCGGCTGCTGGCGCAGGCCCAGCGGGTCGAGGCGGCGGACTACGACGACGGTGCGGACGGCGAGGCCTCCGGCACGGTGCACGGGGCGCTGGGCATCCTGTTCGGCGAGTTCGAGCCGGACGAGATCGCCTCCCGGCACAAGGAGTTCGGCCTGGAGGAGGGTGACTCGACGCTCTGGGTGACCGCGGCGGACGACCAGACCGATCCCGGCGAATGGCTGGAGGCACCCTTCGAGGGGGTCGACCCGCAGCGGGTGGTCTGCCGCTTCGACGTCAGCACGGTGTTCGACGACGACCTCGACGACGAGGACACGGCCGGAGGCACGCGCAGGCGGCTCACGGTGGACTCCGACGGGGACATCGATGGGGACATCGAGGACGAGCTGGACACCGACCTCGACGAGGACGACCTCGAACCCATGGACGCGGATCGCTGAACCACGGCGAACGGCCGTCCGGGCGGCGGCGGTCACGGAAGCCTCAGCTCCGTGACCGCCGCCGTCGCGCGTCCGGGCGCCGGACGTCGTCGCGGCAGGCACCGGTGCCGGCCACGCGCACCCGTGCTAGCCACACATCGTCGCTGTCAGTCGGTCCGCGCGGGTGTCAGCCGTCCGCTGTCGCCGGCAGTCGGTCCGCGCCGGTGTCAGCCGCCCGCTGTCGCTGTCACCCTGCCGCCGTCGGCTGTGGTGCCAGCAGCGCCGGCAGGCGGGTCGTGCGCGGCTTGGCCGGGACCTCGGAGACCGCCCGGGCGAGGGCCTGCTCGACGCCGTGGACCACGGACAGATGGCGGTCGGCCCGGCTGAACGCCGTGTAGACCCACGGGCGGCTCAGGGCCTGGGCCGCGTCACCGGGCAGGACCACGACGACCGCGGGCCAGCGGGCACCCGCCGCCTGGTGGGCGGTCAGCGCCCAGCCGTGCCGCAGCGACTGCTCCACCCGCTCCTTCGGAACGACCACGGCCTCGCCGGCGCAGGACAGATGCAGCCCCTCGGCGTCGGCCTTCACCACCTGGCCCGGCACCGTACGGCCCGGCGCGGGGGAGTACGCGACGCGGTCACCGGGGTCGAAGCCGCCGAAGCGCCCGGGGCCCGGGTTGAGCCGCTCCTTGAGCGCGGCGTTGAGCGCGCGGGTGCCTGCCGCGCCGCCGTGGCCCGGCGTGATCACCTGGGTCTGCTCCGCCGGGACGCCGATGGCCCGCGGCACCGAGTCCGCGACGAGTTGCACGGTGCGGTGCACGGCCTCGCCCGCGTCCCGCACCGGCACGATCACGACCTCCTTGCCGGGCGCCTCGACCTGGTTCAGCTCGCCGATGCCGACACCGGACACCAACTCGCCCAGCGGGCCGGGATCCGGCCGGCGCGAGGCGATCTGCGGGCAGATCCGCGCCGCCAGCAGATCGGCGAACACCCGCCCGGGCCCCGTCGACCACAACACCCCGGGGTCCCCGGCGAGCACCAGCCGGGCCCCGTCCGGCAGCGACTCCGTGAGCAGCGCGGCCGTCTCGACGTCCAGCTGGGGTGCGTCGAGCAGGACGAGCAGGTCGAGGTCGAACGCCCCGTCCGCGTCCCGGCCGGGACCTTCGGCGCCGGACAGCAGCCCGGCCACGGTGGCGACGCCGGGCACGGACCCCGCCGCTTCGGAGCCGGCCTCGCTCAGCAGTGCCGAGAAGCGCTCCCTCGCCGGCGGGCCGGGCATGGCCGCCCAGGCCCGCAACCCGAGGGCCCGCGCGGCACGCAGCAGTGCCGCCGGTTCGGCGCGGGACGCCTCCCCGCCGGTGTGCAGGACCAGCCCATGGGCCGCGACCGCCCGGACCAGGTCGGCGGCGGAACCCGCGCCGCCCGCCTCCCGCTCCCACTCCTCGGCCGAACCGTCCTGTTCGGGCGCCGAGTTGATCAGGCGGCCCAGTCCGTCGGCGAGGCTCTCCTCCGCGAGGGCGTACCGCTCCAGGCCGACGAGGACACGGACCGGCCGCCCCTCGCCCTCCTGCGCCTCCTCGTCCCGCCGGGCCGGGGCGCCGGGCTCCTCCAGGGAGTCCTGGAAGGCCAACGCCTCACCCTCGGCGAGGGTGTTCTGCACGGCCGTGTCCGCGTCCGGCACGCCCTTCCGGCCCAGTGCGGCGGTGAGCGCCGGCAGCTCCAGGGCCGTGTGCCCGGCCAGGGCGGCCTGCTCCAGGAGCCAGACGGTGACCGCGCGGCCGCGCCGCTCGTCGTCCGGTCCGGCTTCCGCGCCGAGCAGCGCCCGCGCGAACCCGTCGGCCTGCTCGGGCCGTACGCCCGCGACGCCCAGCAACTGCCAGGGATCCGCCCGCAGCCGGTCCGCGGCGTCCTCGCCGAGTGCGGCGGCGACCTGCGCGGCCAGTGCCTCCGGGGCGCCGCCCTCGGTCAGCACGCCCCGCACGGACTCCACGGTCTGCGACGCGGGGTCCGCGGGCGCGGCGGACACGGGTGCGGGCTGCGGTCGGCGGGCCGGCTCTGCAGCGGGGCGCCGCGGCGGCTCCGGCTCGCTGAAGACGGTCGCCGTGGGCTTCGCACCGCTCTCCACGGCCCGTACGGCGGCGAGGAGATCGGCGGCCTGCCCGCTGAGCTTGGCCCCGCTGTCGACGGGCGCCGTCCTCTCGGCCCTGCGCCGTGCGATCCGCTCCCGCTCGACCTGCTGAGCGGCGAGCTCGGCCTCGGCCTCCGACTGCTGCGCGGCACTCTGGGAGGCTTCGCCTTCGCCGCCGCCCGACTCGGCCCCGGTGACGGTCTCGCCGTCGCCTGACGTGCTGTCCGCGCCTTCGCCTCCCGGCGCCGAAGCGGCGGCCCCGTCCTCGGCCGCGGCCCCCGGCGTCCCCGGCTCCGAGTTCTCCGTGGTCTCGGGTGGCTCCGTGCTCACAGCGTGCTCCAGTCGTGATCGGGATAGCGGTGCACGGGCGCCGACACGTCGTCGAGGGCCCGGCAGATCTCGTCAGGAAGACTAAGGGCCTCCACTGACAACGCCGCTGTGAGCTGCTGGGCGTTGCGCGCGCCTATCACGGGAGCGGTCACACCGGGCCGGTCGCGGACCCAGGCGAGGGCGACCTGGAGCGGGGAGACGGCCAGCCCGTCGGCCGCCGTCTGCACGGCGTCCACGATCCGGCCGGCCGTGTCGTCGAGGTACGGCGCCACGAACGGCGCCAGATGCTCAGAGGCGCCGCGCGAGTCGGCCGGTGTCGCGCCTCGGTACTTGCCGGTCAGCACGCCCCGGCCGAGCGGGGAGGAGGGCAGCATGCCGATGCCGAGATCGAGTGCGGCCGGCAGCACTTCGCGTTCCACGCCGCGCTGGAGCAGCGAGTACTCCAGCTGTGTGCTCGCCAGCCGGGTGCGGGTGCCGGGCGCCGCGAGCTGCCACGTCGCGGCCTTGGCGAGCTGCCAGCCGCAGAAGTTGGAGACCCCGGCGTAGCGCACCCGACCGCTGCTGACCGCGAGGTCGAGTGCCTGGAGGGTCTCCTCCAACGGGGTGTACGGGTCGAAGGCGTGGATGTGCCAGACGTCGACGTGGTCCGTGCCGAGCCGGGCCAGTGAGGCGTCCAGTGCGGAGAGCAGATGGCCGCGCGAGCCGTCGAAGCGCCGGTCCGGGTCGGGCACGCTGCCCGCCTTCGTCGAGATGACCAGGTCCCGCCGCGGGATCAGCCCTTCCATCAGCCGCCCCAGCAGATACTCGGCCTCCCCGTCGCCGTACACGTCCGCCGTGTCGACGAGGGTGCCGCCCGCCTCCCAGAACGTCTTCAAGAGGTCCGCGGCGTCGTGCTCGTCGGTGTCCCTGCCCCAGGTGAGGGTGCCGAGCCCGATCCGGGACACGCGCAGGCCGGTGCGGCCGAGATGCCTCTGCTCCATGAACGCCGAGATTACTGGCCAGAACCTGCCATGTGGGGGCCTGTGGATAACCAGTTTCCCGGACCGTCACCGGGGATGCGCGGGGCAGTCGGGCGACGCCCGCCACATCGGACTCCCCGTGAGCGGCCCCCCGCGCTAAGGTCTGGCCCAAAGGGACGTTACTGATCGGTAAGGGGATCGGCCATGCAGCTCGGGATCAACCTCGGCTACTGGGGTGCCGGAATGGACGCGGACAATCTCGCCGTCGCGCGGGAGGCCGACCGGCTGGGCTACGCCGTGTGCTGGGCCGCCGAGGCGTACGGCTCGGACGCGGCCACCGTGCTCAGCTGGGTCGCCGCCCAGACCGAGCGCATCGACGTCGGTTCCGCCATCTTCCAGATCCCGGCCCGCCAGCCCGCGATGACCGCGATGACGGCCGCCACCCTCGACTCCCTGTCCGGCGGCCGCTTCCGGCTCGGCCTCGGCGTCTCCGGACCGCAGGTCTCCGAGGGCTGGTACGGCGTCAAGTTCGACAAGCCGCTGGCACGCACGCGTGAGTACGTCGAGATCGTCCGCAAGGCCATGACCCGCGAGCGCCTGACCTACGAGGGGCAGCACTGGACGCTGCCCCTGCCCGGCGGGCCCGGCAAGCCGATCAAGCTGACCGTACACCCGCAGCGCGAGCACATCCCGCTGTACATCGCCGCCATCGGCCCGAAGAACCTGGAGCAGACCGGCGAGATCGCCGACGGCGCACTGGTGATCTTCCCCTCCGCCGACCACCTGGAGGACACCACCGTCAAGCACCTGCGCGCCGGGCGCGAGAAGGCCGGCAAGACCCTCGACGGGTTCGACATCTGCCCGACCCTGCCGCTCGCCGTCGGCGACGACAAGGACGTGGCCACGCTCGCCGACACCTTCCGCCCCTACACCGCGCTGTACGTCGGCGGCATGGGCAGCCCCAAGCAGAACTTCTACAACCAGCTCGCCCAGCGCATGGGGTACGAGAAGGAGGCCGCCGAGATCCAGACCAAGTACCTCTCCGGCGACAAGCAGGGCGCCGCGGCCGCCGTACCGCAGGACCTGATCGACCAGACCACGCTGCTCGGCTCCGTCGACCGGATCGCGGACCGGATGAAGGCCTACGCCGCCGCCGGGGTGACCACTCTGTCCCTCGCGCCGGCCGGCTTCACGCTCGACGAGCGGCTCGCCTCCCTGCGCGCCGGCACCGAGGCCCTGGAGCGCGCCGGACTGGCATGACGCGAGGGCCTTACGGGCCGGGGAAGTTCTGCGGCCGTGGTGGGGGCTCGGGGGTCTTCCCCGCCACGGCCGTCACGCTGAACAACGCGCGCGTGCCCACCCGGTTACGCCCCTGTCGTGACCCCGGTGGTCATTCTTTTGGCGGAGTTGTCCGACTCAGCTGTTGCAGCGGCTCTCTCACCGCATTTGACTCGTTCTTTGCGGAATCCTGCGGCGTCCTGAGAGAGGTGCCCCACGATGCTTTCGGCCAAGAGTCTGTTCCAGGAGATCCTCGACAACGACGATTCCTTCCGGCTGTTCTGCTCGATCGCCGCCAGCGGCGAGTCCCAGGGCGGCTGGGAGAACGCGCGCATCGCCGCGCTCGTGCCCGACAGCGAGCGCGCCATGGCGCCCAAGATCACCCGGCACGGCGCGGACGAGGACAAGCACGGGCGGATCTTCAACGCCCTGCTGAAGAAGCGCGGGCTCGACCCCGTCCCCGTCCCGCCCGAGACCGACTACACGATGCTGCTCGAGAAGCACGGCATCGGCCTCGCCCACGACAAGCTGAAGGCCGACAAGCCGCTCACGGTCGACGACATCATCACCTACCTCGCACACAGCCGGGTCACCGAACAGCGCGCCTCGGAACAGATGATCATGCTCCGCAAGTACTTCGCCGACGACCCCGTGATCGGCAAGGCCGTCCGGATGATCTCCAACGACGAGGACAACCACCTCGCCTACACGCACGAGGAACTCCTGCGTTTCGCGGCCGCCGGTCACGGCCGGCAGATCCAGGCCACCCTGCGCGAGTGCGCCCTCGCCGAGATCCGGGTCTACCGGGACGTCAGCCTCGCGGTCATGGACCACATGGGACGCGTCCTCGGCTGGCCCCGGGCCAAGGCCGCCGCGCTCGCCGCCGGCATCCACGCCGTGTACGCCTGGGAGCGGCTCGCGGGCTGGCGGCGCATGGTGTCCCTGACGATGCCGGAACGCCGCGACGCCCTCGGCGGACCCGCCACCTCGGCACCCGAGTTCGCCTGACCGCTACAACCAGCCCCGGCGTTTGAACAGCCGGTACAGCAGCACCTCGACGGCGGCCATGGCCAGGATCAGCACCGGATAGGAACCGGTCCAGTCCAGCTCCGGCATGTGTTCGAAGTTCATGCCGTAGATCCCCGCGATCATCGTGGGGACCGCTGCCATGGCCGCCCACGCGGAGATCTTCCGCATGTCGTCGTTCTGCCGGACGCTCATCTGCGCAAGATGCGCCGACAGGACGTCCGACACCAGCCGGTCCAGGCCCTCCACGGCTTCGTTCACGCGCGTGAGGTGGTCGCTCACGTCGCGGAAGAAGGGCTGCGCCTTGTCGTGCACGAACGGCACGCGCGCGCCGATCAGGCCGGTGCCCGCGAGCCGGGACACCGGCTGCGCGAGCGGGCCGGTGGCCCTGCGGAACTCCATGATCTGCCGCTTGAAGGCGTAGATGCGCGAGGCCGTGTGCCGGGAACCGCCGCCGGTCGGCGAGAACACCTCCGCCTCCAGCTCCGCCAGGTCGGTGCCCAACTCGCCCGCGACCGCGACGTAGTGGTCGACCACCGCGTCCGCGATCGTGTACAGCACCGCCGTGGGACCGTGCCGCAGCATCTCCGGCTCGTGCTCCAGCCGGGCCCGGACGACCCCCAGCGGCGCCTCCTCGCCGTGCCGGACGGTCACCACGAACGAGTCGCCGACGAAGACCATGACCTCGCCGGAGGAGACGATGTCGCTCTTCGGCTCGTAGCCGACCGGTTTGAGGACCATGAACAGCGAGTCGTCGTACACCTCCAGCTTGGGCCGCTGGTGCGCGTTCAGGGCGTCCTCCACGGCCAGCGGATGCAGCCCGAACTCGTCGGTGACCTTGTCGAACTCCTTCTCCGTCGGCTCGTACAGACCGATCCAGACGAACGCGTCGTCCTGGAGGCGGCACAGATCCAGGGCGTCGGAGAAGTCCGCGGGCCCCTCGGTCCGCCGCCCGTCCCGGTAGATGGCGCAGTCGACGATCACGGAGCGTATTCTCCCGCCCTCGGCCCGCTGACGCACCCCGTCGTGCGCCTACGCTGGGCGGCATGCCCACGCTGATCCTGGTCCGGCACGGACGTTCCACCGCCAACACCGAGGGAGTGCTCGCCGGGTGGACACCCGGTGTCGCCCTCGACGAGCGCGGGGCCGAGCAGGCCGCCGCACTGCCCGCCCGGCTCGCCGCGCTGCCGATCGCCGAGGTCGTCACCAGCCCGCTGCAGCGCTGCCAGGAGACGATCCGGCCGCTGCTGGAGGCCCGGCCCGGACTCACCGCGCACACCGAGGAGCGGATCGGGGAGTGCCACTACGGCGACTGGTCCGGCCGCAAGCTCGCCGAACTCAAGGACGAACCGCTGATGGAGGTCGTGCAGGCCCACCCGTCGGCGGCGGCGTTCCCCGGCGGGGAGTCGATGCGGGCCATGGCGACCCGGGCCGCGGAGGCGGTACGGGAGTGGAACGCGCGCGTGGAGCGCGATCACGGCGCCGACGCCGTGTATGTGATGTGCTCGCACGGCGACATCATCAAGTCCCTCGTGGCGGACGCACTCGGTCTTCATCTCGACCTCTTCCAGAGGATCTCCGTTGAACCGTGTTCCATCACCGCGATCCGTTACACACGCCTGAGGCCGTTCCTCGTACGTCTCGGGGACACCGGTGACTTCGCGTCCCTCGCCCCGCGCGAGGAACCGCCGGCCGGTGACGCGACGGTCGGGGGCGGCGCGGGCGCACCGTGATCGTCGGGCGCAGTAGGGTGAAGCGGTCGAAGCAGCGCCGCACTCACGAGTCGTCGCACTCACGATTCGCCGTACCCACGATTCCAATGGAGACAGGACGTGTCCCGTCAGGTGTTCCTCTACGACCCCCCGGACCGCTTCGTGGCCGGCACGGTAGGACTGCCCGGACGCCGTACGTTCTTCCTCCAGGCCGTCGCCGGCTCCCGCGTGACCAGCGTGGCCCTGGAGAAGACCCAGGTCGCCGCACTCGCCGAGCGCATGGACGAACTGCTCGACGAGGTCGTACGGCGTAGTGGCGGCAGCGCCGCCGTCCCCGCCATGACGCCCAGCGAGGTCGCCGACACCGGCCCGCTGGACACCCCCATCGAGGAGGAGTTCCGCGTCGGCACCATGGCCCTTGCCTGGGACGGCGAGGAACAGCGCATGATCGTCGAGGCGCAGGCCCTGGTGGAGCTCGACGCCGACTCCGAGGAGGACCTCGCCGAGGCCGAGGAGCGGCTGCTCCAGGACGAGGAGAACGGTCCCCCGATGCTGCGGGTCCGGCTCACCGGCGCGCAGGCGAGGGCTTTCGCCAAGCGTGCCCTGGACGTCGTCAACGCGGGGCGGCCGCCGTGTCCGCTGTGCAGCCTCCCGCTCGACCCGGAAGGACACGTATGTCCGCGCCAGAACGGATACCGCCGCGGAGCGTGACCTCGGTGGAACTGCTCACCCGGGGTGAGCTGACGGTGCGCGGACGCATCCGCGAGGCCTCCAACGCGGCCCTGTACTGCACCGTCGCGCACGACGGCCGGGAGGCGACCTGCGTGTACAAGCCGGTCGCCGGTGAGCGGCCGCTGTGGGACTTCCCCGACGGCACCCTCGCCGGGCGCGAGGTCGCCGCGTACGAGATCTCCGAGGCGACCGGCTGGGGACTCGTACCGCCCACCGTGCTGCGCGACGGGCCGTACGGCGAGGGCATGTGCCAGCTGTGGATCGACGTGACCCCCGAGGCCGAGCTGCTCGCGCTGGTGGACGGCGAGGAACCCGGGCCGGGCTGGAAGGCGATCGCCTTCGCCGAGGTCGGCGAGGGGAAGACCGCGCTTCTGGTGCACGCCGACGACGAGCGGCTGCGGCGCCTCGCCGTGCTGGACGCCGTGATCAACAACGCCGACCGCAAGGGCGGCCATCTGCTGCCCACCGAGGACGGCCGGCTCTACGGCATCGATCACGGCGTCACCTTCAACGCCGAGAACAAGCTGCGGACGCTGCTGTGGGGCTGGGCCGGGGAGCCGCTGACCCAGGAGGCCGTCGAGGTCCTCGGGGCCCTGCGGGACGGGCTGAAGGAGGGCGGCGAGCTGGCCGTACGGCTGGCCGGGCTGATCACCGGCGCGGAGGTGGACGCCACGCGCGCGCGTGTGGACGCCCTGCTCGGCTCCGGCAGGCACCCGGAGCCGAGCGGGGAGTGGCCCGCCATTCCGTGGCCGCCCGTCTAGCGATCCGTGCCGGACCCGCAGCACAATGGCCGGAGCCGTGCAAGAACGCCTCCCCGGCCATCCGGCCCGGTCCGGTTCGTGTACGGAACATCCGTCCGGTTACGCTCATGACATGTATGCCTGGCCCGCTTCTGAGGTCCCCGCCCTGCCCGGTCAGGGCCGCGACCTGAGGATCCACGACACCGCGACCGAGGGTCTCGTCACCCTGGACCCCGGTCCCGTCGCCCGTATCTACGTCTGCGGCATCACGCCGTACGACGCGACCCACATGGGTCACGCGGCGACCTACAACGCGTTCGACCTCGTGCAGCGCGTGTGGCTCGACACCAAGCGGCAGGTCCACTACGTCCAGAACGTCACCGACGTCGACGATCCGCTCCTGGAGCGGGCCCAGCGCGACGACATCGACTGGGTCGCCCTCGCCGAGAAGGAGACCGCCCTCTTCCGCGAGGACATGACCGCGCTGCGCATGCTGCCGCCGCGGCACTACATCGGCGCAGTCGAGGCGATACCCGGGATCGTCCCGCTCGTCGAGCGGCTGCGGGACGCGGGCGCGGCGTACGAACTCGACGGCGACATCTACTTCTCCGTCGAGTCCGACCCGAACTTCGGCAAGGTGTCCAACCTCGACGCCGCCGCGATGCGTGTGCTGTCCGCCGAGCGCGGCGGCGACCCCGAGCGGCCCGGCAAGAAGAACCCGCTCGACCCGATGCTGTGGATGGCCGCCCGCGCGGGCGAGCCCAGCTGGGACGGCGGTTCGCTCGGACAGGGCCGGCCGGGCTGGCACATCGAGTGCGTCGCCATCGCCCTCGACCACCTCGGCATGACCTTCGACGTCCAGGGCGGCGGCTCCGACCTCGCCTTCCCGCACCACGAGATGGGCGCCTCGCACGCCCAGGTGCTGACCGGCGAGTTCCCGATGGCCAAGGCCTACGTCCACGCGGGCATGGTCGGCCTGCACGGCGAGAAGATGTCCAAGTCCAAGGGCAATCTCGTCTTCGTGTCCCGGCTGCGCCGCGACGGCGTCGACCCGGCCGCCATCCGGCTCACCCTCCTCGCCCATCACTACCGGGCCGACTGGGAGTGGACCGACCAGGTGCTCCAGGACGCCGTGGACCGCCTCGGCCGCTGGCGGGCGGCCGTGTCCCGGCCCGACGGACCGGACGCCGAGGCGCTCGTCGAGGAGATCCGCGCGGCCCTCGCGAACGACCTCGACGCCCCGGCCGCGCTCGCCGCGGTCGACCGCTGGGTGACCCGGCAGGACACCGAGGGCGGCACGGACATCGGCGCCCCCGGTGTCGTGTCGCGAGCCGTCGACGCGCTGCTGGGCGTGGCCCTGTAGCCGGCGCCGGCACAAGGGCCTCAGGCACAAGAGCGGGGCGCTTCCTCCCCGCGGGTGGAAGCGCCCCCTTTCGGCGGCCGGCCGGTTCGGCTGCGGCCGGTCAGATCCTGCGGATCTGGATGCTCCGCAGGACCAGCGGCTGGCTGCTGTCCCAGACGCCGACGACCTGGTGGCCGTGTGCGAAGGCCTCCTGGACCTGGCTGTGGATCTGCGGGTTCGGGTTGTTGAAGACCCGGAACACGTCGTGGATGCGCAGGAAGATCTGCGACGGCTGCCCCGGCAGCGGCTGGACGATGTCGATGTAGCCGTCCGCGACGCCGGCCTGCGGTGCCTGCTGTACGGCGGCCTGCGTGACCTGCTGCATCAGGTGCAGGACCTGCTGCTCGGACTGCTGTTGCTGCTGCTCGCCCTGGAGCGCCTGGCCGTAGCCCTGCTGCTGCCCGAAGCCCTGCGGCTGGCCGAGCTGCTGGAGCAGGTGCTGGAACGGCTGCTGCCGGCCGAGCTGCTGGAGCTGCTCCAGCGAGCCGCTCATGCCGTACGCCTGCTGCTGGCCGTAGCCCTGCTGCTGCCCGAAGGGCTGCTGGTACGGCGATGTGCTCGGGTACTGCTGGCCCTGCTGTTGTCCCATGTGACTCATCTGCGGGGTGGTGCTCATACGGGTGTCACCTTCCCTTGATGTGATGGGCTGCGTCAGCCGGTGATGACCAGGCCGACGATCTCGTCGTCCGAGAACCACACTCGGACCTCCGGCCGTCCCCCCGCGAAGGCGGTATGGACCGCCTGGCGGATCTCGGGGGACGGATGGTTCAGGTTCCGCCACTCGCCGGCCACGAACAGCCGGAGCCGGGGCGGAAGTTCGCGGGGATACGGCAGCAACTCGTCCCAGTACCGCTCTGCGAGACCGGAGGCGACCGCCTGCGGCACGAGATGGGTGACCGCCGCCTTGATGTCGGGCCGGTTGCCGATCCGCTGGGAGGCCGGCCGGCCCGGCGCGTCCTGCTGCGGGGAACCCGTCGCCCGCAGCACCGCACGCGCTTGTTCGGGGGACATCGGCGGCTGCGCGGCGGCCTTGAGCATGCCCTGGAGCGCGGCCAGCGCGCCGACCACCACCGGGGAGGCGGACGACGTCCCCGAGAACGTGTCGGTGTACCAGGCGATCTCCTCGGGCCCGCCCTGGAGGTCGCCGGGCCGGTCCCAGAAGCCGCCGGTCGTGGTCACCTCGCGGCCCCAGCCCTGCGCGTCCACGCGGGCGCCGTAGTTGGAGAAGGCGAGCCGGGAGCGGTCCGGGCCGTGATCGCGGCCGTGTGTGCCGGGGGGCGGGGCGCCCGCGCCGACCAGGACCGCCCCCGAGGACGGGTTGGACGGGTTGAACGGGTTGCGCCACGACTCCGGGAACCCGTCAGGGCGGCGCTCGTAGACCGCGTCGTCGAGGGACTCGCCGCCGTTGCCCGCGGCGGCCACGACCAGCACGCCGCGCGCGGTGGCGCAGCGGATCGCGGCGTGGTCGTCCGGCCACCATTCGAGCGCGACGTAGCCGCGCTGGTCGTCGCGGTCGGCGAACTCGAACCGGGGCCCTGGGCGGTGCAGTTCGACCAGCACGATGTCGCCGGGGCCGAGCCGTTCGGCCGCCGCGTGGATCGCGGCCGCCGTGCCGATGCCCTGGAAGGAGGCGGCAGCGGTCACCGTCTCCGGCACGATGCCGGTGACGCCGTGGTCGTCGCGGCCGCCGCCGATCACGCCGATCACGGCGGTGCCGTGGTTGCGCCAGGCCAGGTCGGTCAGCGGGGTGCCGACGACGACGCCGGCCAGCTTGCCCGCCAGGTCCTCGTGGCCCAGCTGCCAGGAGCCCTCGACGTCGATCACGGTCACGCCCTGACCGGCGCCGCCCGGCCGCTGCCAGGCCCAGTGCGCGTCGACGCCCTCGGGCGCCGGGCGCAGATAGCCCTGCCGGCCGCTGTAGTCGGGGGTGACCGGCGCGCCCTCCTTCAGGCGCCCGCTGCCCTCGCCGACGTGTCCGAGGGAGGCCGGCACCGCGCCCGGTTTCACATACGCCGTGTCGATGCCCGGCAGCGCGGCGATGCGGGCCCGCAGCTCCTCGGCGCGGCTGAGCCCGCCGCGCACCCGGTAGAAGAGAGCCAGGTCGGGCGTGTCCGGTGCGTCCATGGTCTGCTGGAGGCGTTCCTCGCTGCCGAACAGCGGTTCCAGTGCCAGCTGTTCGTCACTGAGGAACATGTTGAGAGCCGACACATCGGCGCCCGCGACCGACCGGACGCCCTCGGCCCGGGCCCGCAGCCGGGCCTCGGGACGGGCGACGACGATCAGTTCCGGCTCGGCTCCTCGATAGGTGAATCCCGCTCCGTCGGGCCCCGGCCCGGCCGTTCCCGGGCCCTGCGCCGGCTGTCCCTGGTCGGTCATGGTCTGCCGCTCCCTTCGGTCCTGGGGTTGCCAAGTGCGGGTGGTGCGGCGCGCCTTCCGGTGGACAACCAAGCACGCGCGGGCCGGTCCGTCCAGACCATTTTCGTCAACTTGGTTTGGGAACAAGTTGAATTGGGCAACGTGTGCATTCCGTCCGGAAAGAGATGTCACGCCATAATCCGGCCAGCCGCTGTCCAGTCCCTGTCGAGACACCGGCCTCGGCTGCGGAGGCGCCCGGCGTGTGGTGGGGTGGGGGAGTCAGTTGACCGTTGGACCGGCTGCCGGCCGGTCCTGTCAGCGGAAGGACGCACAGTGGCCCCCGAACACCGCTCCTTCGCACCTCATCTCACCCGCCGGAGACTCCTCGCGACGGGCGCCGCGACCGCCGGCGCCGCACTCGTCCCGGCCGCCGGCACCCCTGCCGCCGCGGCGGGAAAACGCCGCCCCACGGTGCTCCGCCTCCCGAACGGCTTCCGCCCGGAGGGCATCGCAGTCGGCGGCGGGCCGTACGCCTATCTCGGCTCGCTCGGCGACGGTTCCCTCTACCGCGCCGACCTGCGCACCGGCGAGGGCTCGATCTTCTCGGCCGGGCCCGGCACGCCCTCGGTCGGCCTCAAACTCGACCACCGCGGGCGCCTGTTCGTCGCCGGACGCGGCCAGGGTGCCCGCGTGGTGGACGCCCGCAGTGGCGCGATCCTCGCCTCCTACGCCCTGACCTCGGCGACCCCGACCTTCGCCAACGACGTCTTCCTCACCCCTCGCACGGCGTGGTTCACGGACTCCTTCCAGCCCGCGCTGTACGCCCTGCCGCTGGGCCGGCACGGGCAACTGCCGGACGCGGACGAGGCCGTGACGCTCACCCTGGGCGGCGACTGGAGCCAGGTCGCCGGCGAGGTCGTCAACGCCAACGGCATCACCGCCACGCCCGACGGCTCCGCGCTGCTGGTCGTGCAGTCCGGGGCCGGCGGGCTGCACCGGGTGAACCCGCGCACCGGCGTCACGAAGCTCGTCGATCTCGGCGACGCGGCACCGCTCACCAACGGCGACGGCCTGCTGCTGATCGGCCGGACGCTGTACGTCGTGCAGAACCGGCAGAACGCCGTCGACGTCTTCAGGCTCGCCGCCGACGGCCGCAGCGGCGTCTTCCGACGCCGCGTCACCGACCCGCTGTTCGACGTGCCGACCACGGTGGCCGCGTACCAGGGCCGCCTCTACCTGCCCAACGCCCGCTTCACCACGACCCCGACGCCGGACACGACGTACGACGTGATCTCGGTGCCCGTGTGACGCGTGTGACGCCGATCGCGGAAGAGGGCGGTGCGCAGTCCCGCGCACCGCCCTCTTCTTCGCTCACTGAGCCTCAGTCGTCCGACGAGTCCTCGTCGTCCTTGGTGCCCGGCTTCGGAGGCATCGGCGGACGCGTACGGTCCTCGGGTGACGGGCCGCCGTCCCGGCGCCGCAGATACCGCTCGAACTCGCGCGCGATGGCCTCGCCCGAGGCCTCCGGCAGCTCCGCGGTGTCGCGGGCCTCCTCCAGCGTCTGCACGTACTCCGCGACCTCGCTGTCCTCGGCGGCCAGCTGGTCCACGCCGACCTGCCAGGCGCGCGCGTCCTCGGGCAGCTCGCCCAGCGGGATGCGGACGTCGATCAGGTCCTCCAGCCGGTTGAGCAGCGCCAGCGTCGCCTTCGGGTTCGGCGGCTGCGATACGTAGTGCGGTACGGCGGCCCACAGGCTGACGGCCGGTACGCCCGCGTGCGTGCACGCCTCCTGCAGGACGCCGACGATGCCCGTCGGGCCCTCGTACTTGGTCTCCTCCAGATCCATGCGGCGGGCCAGGTCCGGGTCGGACGTGGTGCCGCTGATCGGGACCGGACGCGTGTGCGGGGTGTCACCGAGCAGGGCGCCCAGGATGACCACCAACTCGACGCCCAGCTCGTGCGCGAAGCCGAGCAGCTCGTTGCAGAACGAGCGCCAGCGCATGGATGGTTCGATACCTCGGACGAGGACGAGATCGCGCGGCTTCTCGCCGCCGACCCGGACCACCGAGAGCCGGGTCGTCGGCCACGTGATCTTGCGGACGCCCGCGTCCATCCATACCGTGGGGCGGTTCACCTGGAAGTCGTAGTAGTCCTCGGCGTCCAGCGCCGCGAAGACCTCGCCCTTCCATTCCCTGTCCAGATGCGCGACCGCGGTGGAGGCGGCGTCGCCGGCATCGTTCCAGCCCTCGAACGCGGCCACCATGACCGGGTCGATCAGCTCGGGAACCCCCTCGAGCTCGATCACCCAGTGCCTCCTTCCGACGTGCCCTCGCCTGACGGACCAACCTTACGGCGTGCGGCGGGGGCGCCCGCAGCCCCCTTGCACGGGGGCATGAACGGATCACTGCCCCGTTCGACCCCCCGAGACACCCCACAGTGATCCGAGCTGTGTCCGGGCGGGGACGGGCGCTGATCAGCGGAGTTCGGTGACTGCTCAGGTCGTGTCCGGGCCGTCGCGCGCATGACCTCATCATACGTCGGATGATCGTTCAGAGGTCCGATGTCCGGCCCGTGCCGGGAGCCGGGCGGGCCCGGTCGGCCCGCGCCGGTCACCCACTCGTGTGGCCACGGCCGAAACGGCTCCGGACGGGGCAGCGGCTGCGGAACTCTACGTCGGGTGAGCGGAGTTGCCCCCAGGTCGCGTGTGCGGCGGGTCGGGGTCGTGTATCTGACGCTGCTCGGGGTGGGGACGCTGGGGGCACTGCTGGTCGCGCCGCGCGTCGAGGACCCGGCGGCCGTCGTCCCCGCGCTGCTGCCTACCCTGGCCGGCGCCTACCTGGCGTGGAGCGCCTACCGGGCGGACCGCGCGGAGGCGGCGTCCACGCCCGCCGACCCGGGCGACGTCGCCGACCGGCTCGCCGTCGCCGTACGCCGGCAATGGGAGGCGGAGGCGCGGGCACGACGGCTTGCGGACCCGTACCCGCTGCCGGTCGGCTGGCACGGCGCCGATGCCGGCCTGGCCGAGGTGACCGAGGGACTGGCGGGCCGCGACGGCGAGATCGGCACCATCCTCGCGGGCCTGATGCCCGATCCACGGCTGCTGGTGCTGGGCGCCCCGGGATCGGGCAAGACGCTGTTGCTCGTACGGCTGCTGCTCGCGCTGATCGAGGACCGCACGGCCGGCGATCCGGTGCCCGTGCTCTTCCCGCTGGCCTCCTGGAATCCGGTGGCCGTGGATCTACGGGGCTGGATGGAGCGCAAGCTGGTCCAGGACCACGCCGAGCTGGGCGTGGCGGCGCCGGGGGAGTACGGGGACGTCTCGCTCGCCCGGATGCTGCTGGAGCGGAGGCTGGTGCTCCCGGTGCTGGACGGATTCGACGAACTGCCCGCCGGGACGAGCGGGTTGGCGCTGCACCGGATCGGCGAGGTGTTGCCGTACGGCTGCGGACTGGTGCTGTCGAGCCGCCCGGCCGAGTACCGGGCGGCGCTGCGGCCCCGCACGGGCGTGCCGGCGCGGCTCTCCGGCATGGCCGGAATCGAGCTGGAACCGCTGGACGCCAGTGAGGTGTCCCGCTTTCTGCTGCGCGACGCGGGCGGCGACGGCACACCGGCTGCGGCGCGGTGGGCACCGGTCGTCTCGGCGCTGGGCACGGGGACGCCGGCGGCGAGGGCACTCACGAGCCCGTTGACGGTCTCGCTGGCCCGGGCTGTGTACAACCCGCGGCCGGGGGAGCGCGAGGGTGAACTCCCCGAGCCGGCCGAACTGCTCCGGCATCCGACGCGGGCGGCGGTGGAGCGGCATCTGCTCGATGCGTTCGTCGATGCCGCCTATCGGCCGGGGGAGGAGCGGCGCTGCCCGTGGACCGTTCGTGAGGCACGACATGCGCTGCGGTTCCTGGCGCGGCACATGGAGCGCGGCGCGGACGGAGCCGCCGAGGTGGCGTGGTGGAAGCTGGGCCATGCCGTGCCCGACGTCCTGTTCCAGGTGCTGGGCGGCATCCTGCTGGGTGCACTCGGATGGCTGGTCGAGGGCGTGGTCATGGAGGTCGTCCACTCCTTCGCTCCACAGTTGCAGTCGTCGCCACGCTGGGAGGAGCGCGGAGGGCTCGGAGTCGTGGCGGCCGGGATCTGCGGCGGTCTGGCGGGGGGTCTCGCGGCGGCCCTGACCGTCACGCTGCTGTGTGTGGCGGCCGCCGCTCCCGAAGTCCTCGACGAACTCGTGCTGCGCCGCCTGGCGGACGGCGGTTCCCTGACGCTCGTCGGAGTGATCATCTGCGGGTTCGCCTTCGGCGGCCGGACCGATGTGCGGCTGCCCGCCGACTGGGACTTCAGGCTCCCGACGACGGGGTTCGCGGCCGCGATCTGTTACGGACTG
Organism: Streptomyces sp. bgisy027; assembly: GCF_057710365.1. Classification (NCBI taxonomy): domain Bacteria; kingdom Bacillati; phylum Actinomycetota; class Actinomycetes; order Kitasatosporales; family Streptomycetaceae; genus Streptomyces; species Streptomyces sp. bgisy027. The sequence continues at coordinate 8,790 of NZ_JBYIVZ010000031.1, read as the reverse complement.
TGCTTCGACAACGCCTGCGGAACTGTCAGCGCACTGCTCTACGGCATCACGGCGGCGACCGTCGGCAGGGACGGCGTGGGCACGGACCCGGCCTGTCCCGTCGCCCGGGTGCGCTGGCACTGGAGCCGCAGGGGCGTGTGCCGAGGGCTGCTGGGCGGGCTGCTCCTCGGGGGCAGCATCCTGCTGGAGGGCCTGCTCGCGGATGTGCTCTCGGCAGGGTCCACCCGGATGTACATCGCGCCGGCCGATCCCGTCGCGGCGGGTTGGGCGGCACTCCAGGTGGGCGCTGTGTTCGCGGTGGCCTGTCTGCTCCTGAACGGCCTGCGGACGGTTCCGGTCGACCTCGGGGCAGGTGTCGAGGGCCGCGCCCTTCTGGTCAACGACCGGCGAACGCTCGGCACCTGTGTTCTGACGTCGGTTGTGGTCGGTGCTCTGGTGATCGGTACCCAGGGCTGGTGCGCGACCGTGTGGGGGTCCACAGGGGTGTGGGGCGCGACCACCGGCGAGAGCGGGCAGTGGGCCTATGCGGTGGGGCTGATCCCCTCGCTGCTGACGGGCCTGGCCATCGGAATCCGCCAGTCGGCCTGGACCCGCTACGCGGTCGCCCGCTGCTATCTGGCCCTGCGCGCCAGGGCGCCCTTCGACCTCATGGCCTTCCTCGCCGACGCTCACGAGAACCGGGGTGTCCTGCGCCGCACCGGTGCCGTCTACCAGTTCCGCCACATCGAGTTGCAGCACCGCCTCGCCGAAGTCGAACCGGGCCCCGTGGACCCCTCGCCACGCCACTGACTCACAGCGTGGAACGCAGCCACTGTTCCACGCTCGCGATGTGCACCGTCGCCCACGATCGCGCCGCCTCCGCGTCCCGGTCGCGCAGGGCCGCCAGGATCGCCCGGTGCTCGTGCAGGGTCCGGCTGACGGCGTCCTCCTGGGTCAGGCCACGCCAGATGCGCGCCCGGGTCGTCGGTCCGGACAGTCCGTCCAGGAGCGAGCACAGCACGGAGTTGCCGGAGCTCTGCACGATGCCCCGGTGGAACTCCAGGTCGCAGGCGACGAGTTCCTCCACCGACGGGGCCTCGCCCAGCTTCTCCAACTGGGCCGACAGCGCGTTCAGTTGCTGCTCGCTGATCCGGGACGCGGCCATCGCCGTGGCCGCCGGCTCCAGGATGCGGCGCACGGCCAGGAACTCCAGCACCGTGTCGTCGCGGTGGAAGTCGACGACGAAGCTCAGCGCCTCCAGCAGCAGTTGCGGGTCGAGGCTCGTCACGTAGGTGCCGTCGCCCTGCCGTACGTCCAGGATCCGGATCAGCGACAGGGCGCGCACGGCCTCCCGCAGGGAGTTGCGGGACAGTCCGAGTTCGGCGGCCAGCTCGCTCTCCTTGGGGAGCCGGTCGCCGGGGCGCAGGGCGCCGGAGACGATCATGCCCTTGATCTTCTCGATCGCCTCGTCGGTGACTGCCATGGCCGGCCTCCCTGTCGTTCAGGATGTCGTGATGAGACATCCGACGTATCCCGCCATTATGCGCGGCTCCGGTCCGGGCCCCCGAGCGGCTACCGGCGCGCGTGAAGCCGCTGATCCTCGGCGTGGGGGGTCGGCTCCGAGGCCAGTTGCCGCTGCAGCCGCAGATTCCGGAACTCCGCCGCCCACTGCTCCCGCACCGCATCGGCGAGCATGTCCGCGGCTCGGTGCCGCAACACCGCGGCCGGCTGGGGGAGGGGGTCGGCGTCACCGCGCAGCACGTCGGCGAGGAGTGCGGCGACCGGGGCGACCGCGCCGATCACGGAGACGAGCACGCTCGCGGCACTCACGTCGTCGATCGTGCGCAGCACGGCCGCCGGCGCCACCAGTGCCGCTCCACGCAGCCCGAAGGCCACGCGCCGGCGCAGCCGCGCACTCCGCCACTCATGACGCGACGCTTCTCGTGCCGACCCGAACCCTGCGCAGAGTCACTCTTCCAGCGGCCGCGCGGGCCCTCCCCCGGACCGGTGAATCGGCGATCCGGGGGAGGGCCCGCGGGAGCAATCGGAGGGCTGCCGGAAGCCCGGCGCCACCGGTCTCGTGCACCGCTTCCGCGCAGACGGAAGGGGCGGCTCCATCGGCGTGGAGCCGCCCCTTCCGGTGGTGGCCGGCCCCGGTGCGGAAGGGGCCGCCCTCGTACGGTCCGGCGTGGTCAGGGGAGTGGCCGGACCCTGCGCGGCGAGTGGCTCATCCGGCGAAAATCCGCCCGCCGCGCGTTCGAGGTCACTTCTTGTCGAGCAGGTCCTGCACCTTCGCCCGGACGTCGTCCGTCGCAAGACCGCGGATCGTCAGCGTCGTACGACGGCGCAGCACGTCGTCCTGCGTCTCCGCCCACTCGTTGTCCCGGGCGTAGACGACCTGCGCCCAGATCTCCGGGGCGTCCGGGTGGACGCGCTCGCCCAGCTCCGGGTTCTCGTTGGCGATGCGGGCGATGTCGAAGGCCAGGGAGCCGTAGTGCGTCGCCAGGTGCTTGGCCGTGTCGGCCGCCATGCGCGGACCCGGCGCCGGGCGGTCGGTGAGCAGCCGGTGGGCGACCGCGCGCGGGTTGGCGATACCCGGCAGCGGCAGCTTCTTCGGCAGGGAGGAGATGGGCTCGAAGTCGTCACCGAGCGGGTGGCCCGGCAGCGCCTCCAGCTTCTGCATGATCGTGCGGCCGATGTGGCGGAACGTCGTCCACTTGCCGCCCGCGACGGACAGCATGCCGCCGGTGCCCTCGGTCACGACCGTCTCGCGCTTGGCCTTCGCCGTGTCACCGGGGCCGCCCGGCAGCACGCGCAGACCCGCGAAGGCGTACGTGATCAGGTCGCGGTCCAGCTGCTGGTCCCGGATCGAGAACGCGGCCTCGTCCAGGATCTGGGCTATGTCCTTGTCGTTGACCGCGACGTCCGCCGGGTCGCCCTCGAACTCCTCGTCCGTGGTGCCCAGCAGCAGCATGTCCTCCCAGGGCAGGGCGAAGGTGATGCGGTACTTGTCGATCGGGGTCGCGAGCGCCGCCTTCCAGGGCGCCGTCCGCTTCAGGACCAGGTGCGCGCCCTTGGACAGCCGGATCGACGGGGCGGCGTTCGGGTCCTCCATCTTGCGCAGGTGGTCGACCCAGGGGCCGGTCGCGTTCAGCACCAGACGGGCGTTGACGCCGAACTCGTCACCGGTCAGGCGGTCCTTGAGGTCCGCGCCGGTCACCCGGCCCTTGGTGAAACGCAGGCCGGTGACCTCGGCGTGGTTGAGCACGACCGCGCCCGCCTCGACGGCCCCGCGGACCGTCATCAGCGCCATGCGCGCGTCGTTCATCTGGTCGTCGCCGTACACGGCCACGGCCTTGAGGTTGTCGGTGCGCAGCTCGGGCACGTCCTGCGCCGCCTTGGCGGGGGACAGCAGGTGACCGACGCCGTCACCGAACGCGGAGAGCGCGGAGTAGGCGAAGACGCCCGCTCCGAGCTTCGCGGCGCCGTGCGGCCCGCCCTTGTACACGGGGAGGTAGAACGTGAGCGGGTTCGCCAGGTGGGGAGCCACCTGACGGGAGACCGCACGGCGCTCGAAGTGGTTCTCCGCCACCAGCTTCACCGCGCCGGTCTGCAGGTAGCGCAGACCGCCGTGGAGCAGCTTGGAGGAGGCGGAGGAGGTGGCGCCGGCGAAGTCGCCGGCGTCGACCAGAGCCACCCTGAGGCCGGACTGCGCGGCGTGCCAGGCGGTGGAGATGCCCAGGATGCCGCCGCCGATCACGAGAAGGTCGTACGACGCCTTGGAGAGCTGCTCCCGGGTCTCGGCTCGGCTCGGGTTGAAGCCGGAGGCCGGGCGCGTACCGAGGGCAGGCACGGACTGCAGGGTGGTCTGACTGGTCATTTCGGGTTCTTACTCCTCATCAGAGTTCGAGAGCTGGCGAGCGCTGTCGTCAGCTCTCGTCGTCCTCGATCCAGCCCATGGTCCGCTCGACGGCCTTGAGCCAGTTCTTGTACTCACGGTCGCGGGTCTCCGCGTCCATGCGGGGGGTCCACTCGGCGGCCCGGCGCCAGTTGGCGCGCAGTTCGTCCGTGCTGGACCAGAAGCCGACGGCGAGACCGGCGGCGTAGGCGGCACCGAGGCAGGTGGTCTCGGCGACCATCGGACGCACCACCGGCGCGTCCAGGACATCCGAGAGCTGCTGCATCAGCAGGTTGTTGGCGGTCATGCCGCCGTCGACCTTGAGGGTGGACAGCTCGACACCGGAGTCCTTCGTCATGGCGTCGGCGATCTCCCGCGTCTGCCAGGCGGTGGCCTCCAGGACGGCACGCGCGAGGTGCGCCTTGGTGACGTACCGGGTCAGACCGGCGATCACACCGCGGGCGTCGGAGCGCCAGTGCGGGGCGAACAGACCGGAGAAGGCCGGCACGAAGTAGGCGCCGCCGTTGTCCTCGACCGAGAGCGCGAGCGTCTCGATCTCGGCGGCCGTGGAGATCAGGCCCATCTGGTCCCGCATCCACTGCACCAGCGAACCGGTGACGGCGATCGAACCCTCGAGGGCGTAGACCGTGTCCTGGTCACCGATCTTGTAGCCGACAGTGGTCAGCAGGCCCGCGTACGAGTTGATGATCTTGTCGCCGGTGTTCATCACCATGAAGGTGCCGGTGCCGTACGTGGACTTGGTCTCGCCCTCGGCGAAACAGGTCTGGCCGAACAGCGCCGCCTGCTGGTCGCCGAGCGCGGAGGCGACCGGGATGCCGCCGAGCAGCTCGCCCAGCTTGCCGCCGGTGATCTCGCCGTAGACCTCCGCGGAGGAGCGGATCTCGGGCAGGATCTGCAGCGGCACGCCGATCGACTCGGCGATCTTGTCGTCCCACTCCATGGTGTGGAGGTTCATCAGCATGGTGCGGGACGCGTTCGTGACGTCGGTGACGTGCTTGCCGCCGTTGACACCGCCGGTCAGGTTCCAGATGACCCAGGTGTCCATGGTGCCGAAGAGGATGTCGCCGGCGGCGGCGCGCTCCTGGAGGCCCTCGACGTTGTCCAGCAGCCAGCGGGCCTTGGGACCGGCGAAGTAGGAGGCGAGGGGCAGACCGGTCTCACGGCGGAAGCGGTCCTGGCCGACGTTGCGGCCGAGCTCCTTGCAGAGCCCGTCGGTGCGGGTGTCCTGCCAGACGATGGCGTTGTGGACGGGCTCACCGGTGTTCTTGTCCCACAGCACGGTGGTCTCGCGCTGGTTGGTGATGCCGATGGCCTTGATGTCGTCACGGGTGATGCCGGCCTTCTGGACGGCTCCGGCGACGACCTCCTGGACGTTGGTCCAGATCTCGTTGGCGTTGTGCTCGACCCAGCCCGGCTTCGGGAAGATCTGCTCGTGCTCCTTCTGGTCGACGGAGACGATACGGCCGTCGCGGTCGAAGACGATGCAGCGGGACGAGGTCGTGCCCTGGTCGATCGCGGCGATGAAGGGGCCGGCGGTGTGGGCGTCGGTCACAGTTAGCTCCTGGAAGTTCCGTGGTTATGGGGCTTTACGTACGGCGCGCGCTGAGAGTTTCGGTGCATCTCACCCGGATGGGTGAACTCACTGTTCCTAAGCGAAAGCGACGTTGTAGATGCCTGCCGCGATGGCGCCGCCGATGAGCGGACCGGCCACCGGGATCCAGGCGTAGCCCCAGTCGGAGCCGCCCTTGTTGGGCAGGGGCAGAAGGGCGTGCACGATGCGCGGACCGAGGTCACGGGCCGGGTTGATCGCGTAACCGGTCGGGCCGCCGAGCGACAGACCGATGGAGACGACCACGAGCGCGACGATCAGGGCACCCAGGGTGCCCAGGCCCTTGCCGCTGTCGTTCAGGCCCTGCGTGAGGATCGCGAGGACCAGCACGATGGTGCCGATGATCTCCGTGAGGAGGTTCTGCACGGCGTTACGGATCTCGGGACCCGTGGAGAAGATGCCCAGGACCGGGCCCGCGCCCTTCTCCTGGGCCTCGACGGCCTTGGCGGCCGTGGCCTGTGCGCCCGGACCGCCGACGATCTCCTTGTCGGTGAGGTGGGCGTGGAACTGCCCGTAGTAGGCGACCCAGACCAGAGTCGCGCCGATCATGGCGCCGAGGATCTGACCGGCGAAGTACGTCGGAACGTTGCTCCAGTCGTTGTCCTTGATCGCCAGGGCGACCGTCACGGCCGGGTTCAGGTGGGCGCCGGACAGCGGCGCCGAGGTGTAGACCGCCGTGAGCACTGCGAAGCCCCACCCGAAGGTGATGGCGAGCCAGCCGGCGTTGCGAGCCTTGGAGGCCTTCAGTGTGACGGCGGCGCAGACGCCACCGCCGAGCAGGATGAGTATGGCGGTACCGATGGTCTCGCCGATGAAGATGTCGGAGCTGGACACCCGCGACTCCTTTGTCCTTCGTCCAGGGGAAGCCGAACCCCGGGTCCCACCGGTGGTTCGCGTTGCCCTCGGGGGTGAGGGCGATGCCGGCCCTTGGCACTGTCACACTCTAGCGCGTATTGCCGGTAGGTGTTCGACAATGCCGACCGATGGACGGGAGTCTTGCCCCGGCGTAAGGCGTGCGTCAAGGGTCCTGTTATCGAATGCTCGATCGTTATCGGATGTGTTGATTTGTCGACACTGATCGATCGAACGCGTACTGGCGCGTAGGGAACACGGTGAGTTCCCGATGGGTGATTCGCCCGGCTGTGTGTGGTTATGCCGAGGACCGGAACGTCCTATGACGTCCCGGTCGGTAATTACTTGTCCGTACGGAGCTCAGAAGCGTCCGGCGCCGAGATCCCGTGACACGGCCCGCGCGCAGTCCCGCACCGCCGCGATCAGCTCGGGACGCAGCTCGCCGTCCCGGCACAGCCGCTCCACGGCGCCGGTGATGCCGACGGCGCCGACGGGCATACGGCGCCGGTCGTGGATGGGGGCGGCCACGGAGGAGACGCCCTCCCAGGTCTCCTCGACGTCGGCGGCGTACCCACGCGCGCGTGTCATGTCGAGGATGTGCTCGAAGCCGTCCAGGTCGCACATGGTGCGGTCGGTGAACGCCTTGCGGTCGGCCTCGATCGCCTCGCTGTGCGCGACCGGGTCGTAGGCGGACAGGACCTTGCCCAGCGCCGTGGAGTGCAGTGGCTGCATGGCGCCGATCTCCAGCACCTGCCGGCTGTCGTCGGGGCGGAAGACGTGGTGGACGATCAGCACGCCCTGCTGGTGCAGGACGCCCAGATAGACGCTCTCCCCGCTGGAGCGGGCCAGGTCGTCCGTCCAGACCAGGGCGCGCGCCCGCAGCTCGTGCACGTCCAGATAGGTGGTGCCCAGGCGCAGCAGCTCGGCGCCCAGCTGATAGCGCCCCGATGCCTCGTCCTGCTCGACGAAGCCCTCCTGCTGGAGGGTGCGCAGGATGCCGTGGGCGGTGCCCTTGGCGAGGCCCAGTGAGGAGGCGATGTCCGACAGGCCGAGGCGTCGCTCGCCGCCTGCGAGAAGCCGCAGCATCGCGGCCGCCCGTTCGAGCGACTGGATGTTCCGTGCCATCCCCGTGCTGCCTCCGTCCCCTTCGAGCGTCGACCCTGCGACGTCGCTGCCGCCGTTCGGCAATGTCGAACACTACCGGTCGATGCCGACCTCTCGCTAATGGTCGGCCGGTATCGGTCCGCTTCGGTCACCACACCCGTGGCCGAAGATCGACCCCGGCATCATCCCTGTCCCGCGTCGTGGACTGCCCGACCACTTCGCCACGGACCCGGCTACGCTGGCGGCGTGCGCCCACAGCGGACCGTTCCGTGCCGGGTGCAAAGCCGACAGCCGTCGCACTCCAGGGAGCCCTTTCATGGCCTCGTTGCCAACGACCCCTTCCGCCGACAGCCGGACCCGCGTGTCCGCACTCCGTGAGGCGCTCGCCACCCGAGTGGTGGTGGCCGACGGAGCGATGGGCACCATGTTGCAGGCCCAGGAACCCACCCTGGAGGACTTTCAGAACCTCGAGGGCTGCAACGAGATCCTGAACGTCACCCGTCCGGACATCGTCCGCTCGGTCCACGAGGCGTACTACGACGCCGGCGTGGACTGCGTGGAGACCAACACCTTCGGCGCCAACCACGCCGCGGCGGCCGAGTACGACATCGCCGACCGGGTGTACGAACTGTCCGAGGCGGGCGCCCGTATCGCCCGCGAGACCGCCGACGCGTTCGGGGCCCGGGACGGCCGCCAGCGGTGGGTCCTCGGTTCCATCGGGCCGGGCACCAAGCTGCCCACGCTCGGCCACATCGGGTACACCACGATCCGCGACGCCTTCCAGCAGAACGCCGAGGGTCTGATCGCGGGCGGCGCCGACGCCCTGATCGTGGAGACCACCCAGGACCTGCTCCAGACCAAGGCCGCCGTGATCGGCGCCCAGCGCGCCCGCGAGATCGCCGGCCTCGACCTGCCGATCATCGTCTCCGTCACGGTCGAGACCACCGGCACCATGCTGCTGGGCTCGGAGATCGGTGCCGCGCTCACGGCGCTGGAGCCGCTCGGCATCGACATGATCGGCATGAACTGCGCGACCGGCCCCGCCGAGATGAGCGAGCACCTGCGCTACCTCTCCCGGCACTCCCGTATCCCGCTGTCGTGCATGCCGAACGCGGGCCTGCCGGTCCTCGGCAAGAACGGCGCCAGCTACCCGCTCACCGCCCCGGAACTCGCCGACGCCCACGAGACCTTCGTACGGGACTACGGCCTCTCCCTGATCGGCGGCTGCTGCGGCACCACCCCCGAGCACCTGCGCCAGCTGGTCGAGCGCGTCCAGGGCGTCACCCCGACCGTCCGTGACCCGCGCCCCGAACCCGGTGCCGCCTCT